>RKRY01000020.1 GCA_007571135.1 Candidatus Nitrosopumilus sp.
CCTCTTCCAGGCCCACACACCAGTGTTTCCGGTGCTCATGTCGATGCGCAGCCGGCCCAGCCCCCTGGACAGGGGGTGAACGACTTTTTGTACAACAGATTCCATTAACTGTATTGAAAATATTTACATAATGTTAAAAAATTGGACACAGATCTTATTGAACGTTATTCTCTCTTTTCCATTCAGATAATCTATCGTAGGCTTGTTCTATTTCTTCTCTGTGAAAATTCTCTTTAATATTACTCACTTTATCTATAAGTGCGGTCCTTTCAATTCCTGGAGTATTTTTCTGAACAAAGTCTAGTGTTGCACTTAATTCTAATTCATCTTTTGTCCAACCAGATAATGCTGAAAACATTTGACCAGTTCTCTGTAACAAGGTCTGATCGTACACATCATGTACAAACTCTTCTAGAAAAGTTCTACCCCCATCTGTTAATTCATATTCATATGGACCTATCGTTGGTACTGTTTCATTCACCAGAATCCCTTCCGCATTTTGCAAAGTATCTGCTAAACTACGGGAATAAGGTCCATAATAGTGAAGTTTAAAGTTTCCAACCTGCCATCCGAGATATCTAGATGTAAAATAAATCATTTTTTGAAGTTTTGTTCTTCCGACTTCATTATTAGCACCACGATCAATAGCCAAACACAAAAGACCCATGCTATTGACTAGACTCATTCACTTCCTCCTCTTGCCTGTATTAGGCATATCTTGAATCTATTTATTCTAACTGTTAACAATTCGCTTTACCTCTGGTAAAACTTTTTTAGGGACAAAAATGCTGACAACTTTTACTTCATCATCACTGAGAGTCTGAATAACCTTTGATTGGCTTGATATTTCTTGTAATTGACCATTTTCATCTGGAGTCATAATGTGTTCTATAGGAGAAAAGCCACCATCATCCAATTCAGCAGTGGTGTAAACATCATAAGCAGATTTTTCGACATTATCTTCAATAAAGTAGTATTCTTTAGGAAAACTACTTACATCTAAAGTACTAGGTAATTCAGAAAGTTTTCTAATTCCAAGTTTCATGTATTTTTTACGTGGAATTTGCATGGAAGGCAGTTTGCCTCTTTCAAGAACTCGTTTTGAAAGATCTTGTAAAATAGGATCTTCTGATTTTATCCATTCATGAAATAGTGTCATACAAGTACTATCATCCATTTTATAGAGAAGTTCTGGTGTAGTTTTCTGGTTAATATCAATCACTTTGCTAAGGTTAGTTTCTGTATCTGGCAATTCAGATGCTCTCTTAAAGACATTCATTAAAAGTAATTCCATACACCTAGAAATCTTATGAAAATAAACTCCACGATACATTAGATATCTCCCTAAAACATAATCTTCTATCGCACTCACTCCTTTTGTACTCACAATAGCAGTATCGTTAAATGGATCAGTCGAATCACCATGCCAAATTTGTAACGTATTTGCAATTCTTTGAACTTCAATTTGTCCATAATTTACTCCAGTAAAATAAGAATCTCTAACCAAGTAATCCAATCTATCCGCATCTAACTGACTACTTACTAATTGAGATACCAAAATCCATTCTCTTTCTACTTGATGATAAAGAATATCACATACTAACTGTGGTTTGATATCATATCTGTTTAGTATGTCTGCTATTTCGGTTTGTTGAATTATATCACATGTCATATCTAAATGGTTAAAATTTCCAAAATTTTTATCCAAAATACTTTCTGAAGCATGTGAGAAAGGACCATGTCCAAGATCATGTAAAAGTGTTGTAACTGCTCCTGTCATCCTTTTCTTGTCTTTTTCATTTATTTCATTGGTCTCTCTTCTAGTTATAGAATCAAAGAGTATCAGAAAGACATGCATTACTCCCAAACAGTGAGCAAATCTTGTATGTGTTGCATTAGGATAGACGGCAGATGTCAAACCAAGCTGTGAGAGCCTACGTAACCTCTGAAAGTATTTTGTTTCAATTAGTTCTTTTATAATCGGATATTCAGAAATGTTGATGAATCCATGTATAGGATCCATTATTAGTGTCTCTTTAATTACCATTGGCTTCTCTACTTTGTCTCATAATTAATTAAAAGTGTCTTATCGTAGTCATTTATGGGATAAAAATTCCTTAACATGGCATTTGCAAAAAAGAAGCCCATAGTTACGTTTCTCTAGATTAGGATTACTGAAGTGGTCCTTTTTTCATAAACTCCATTCTAACTTCATAATTTAACTAATGTAATCGGTTAAGTCAGCTTTGACAATTTCAACAAATTATGCAAGATTTATCAAATTATTGAAAAATATACCGCATGTAAGATATGAACTCACATTTTTTACAAATTCTTTCATGCGACTTAACCGGTTACTAACTAATTGTTAAATTATGGAATGCTGGCATTCATTTCTATTTTTATTATTCTTAGTTCAAATTTTGTATTCTCATAGAATTGCCATAAAAATAACGTTCTGTTAAAAAATAGAGGATTTGCCCGTTTTGCTACCTGTAGATTTTTGCGTATTTTATTAAAACTACCTGTAGTAGGATGCCACCAATTTTTCTCCCATCTTGAGGTCTTTTTGCTCTCTTACTTTCTTTACTGCCTCCTCAAAATGTTTCATGGCAACTTTAGCGTCAATGCTACTCTTCTCTACATCCTTGACATCTGGATGCTTATCCAAGAATTCGTGAATTACTAAGGATACTGCCGTATTTGCAATTGATGATGTATCTGCACCGCTCATTCCGTCCGTAATTTCTGCTATCTTCTCCATGTCAATATCGTCGCCCATTGGAATCTTTTCTGCATTAATCTCCAAAATACGTCTTCTGCTGTCTTTGTCTGGATTTGGTACCTGGATGATCTTGTCAAATCTACCCGGCCTTAACAAAGCCGGATCGATCATATCTGCTCTGTTTGTTGCGGCTAAAACAACTACCCCGTGCATGTTTTCCATTCCGTCTAATTCTGTTAGCAACTGACTTACAACCCTCTCAGTTACAGCCGTTTCTCCTCCAGCACCTCTAACTGGGGCAATAGAATCAATTTCATCAAAGAAAACTACACAGGGTGATGATTGACGTGCTCTCTTGAAGATTTCCCTAATTCCTCTTTCTGATTCCCCAACCCATTTAGAAAGTAGTTCAGGTCCTCTTACTGAAACGAAGTTCGCTTCGCTTTGTGTTGCAACTGCTTTAGCAAGTAATGTCTTACCGGTGCCACTAGGACCGTGAAGCAAAATTCCTCTTGGCATACTATGGCCTAACTTATCATAAAGACTAGGATACTTCATTGGCCATTCAACTGCCTCTTGTAATTCTCGTTTGACTTCCTCCAAACCGCCAACTTCCTCCCATTTGACATCTGGATTTTCGATGAATACCTCCCTCATTCCAGACGGAGTGACTTCGATGAGAGCTTTGGTAAAGTCTTCATGATTTACTATCAACTTGTCAAGTGTCTCCGGAGGAATCTTTTCTTCTTCTAAATTAAGAATAGGCAACAACCTCCTCAAACATTTCATTGCTGCCTCCTTGCACAGGTATTCTAAATCTGCACCCACGTATCCATGGCTAATTCCTGAAATTTTATCAATATTTACGTCATCAGATAATGGCATGTTTCTGCTATGAATTGCAAGAATATCCTTTCTGCCTTTTTTGTCTGGAACCTTGATCTCTATCTCCCTGTCAAATCTACCAGGTCTTCTCAATGCAGGATCAATTGCATTTGGTCTGTTTGTTGCAGAAATTACGATTACCTTGCCTCTTGCCTCAAGACCATCCATTAGAGATAGCATTTGAGATACAACTCTTCTCTCTACTTCGCCGGTGACTTCCTCCCTTTTTGGGGCAATAGAGTCAATCTCATCTACAAAAATTATCGATGGGGCTTTTTCCCTTGCCTCTTTGAAAATCTCTCTCAGTCTAGCTTCACTTTCGCCATAGAACTTACTCATAATTTCCGGACCTGAAATACTGATGAAATGTGCATTACTCTCATTTGCAACTGCTTTAGCAAGTAGCGTCTTGCCTGTTCCAGGTGGACCATAAAGCAAAACTCCTTTTGGCGCCTCAATTCCTAACTTTTCAAAGATCTCAGGATGTCTTAATGGCAACTCTATCATTTCTCTAACCTTTTTAATCTCATCTGTCAATCCACCAATATCTTCATAAGTTACTTGGGGAACACCACGTAGCGTCTCTCCTTTTTCAGCAATATGAAAGACCGTTTTTTGAGTCACTAGAACGGCATCAGCTGCTGGAGTTACTCCAATTACTTGAAATGTTAATCGCCCGCCAAAATATGGAACCATTACATTGTCCCCCTTGATGAGTGGAACACTTTCTAATGCATCAGCAAGATATCTTTCATCAATTGGTGGGATTGCTTCAAGTGGTGCAACCACTATTTTTTCAGCCGCAACTGCTTTAATTTTTCTAACAGAAATTGTATCCCCAATTGCGATTCCAGAGTTGTTTCTACCAAGCCCGTCAATTCTGATAATCCCCTTTCCCTCATCTGAAGGGTAAAGTGGCAGACATTTTGCAACCGTTCTTCTCTTTCCCTTAATTTCAATAACATCGCCTGTTGAGGCATTGAGCGTATCCATCGAGTCGTAGTCAATTCTAGCTACTCCCCTTCCTACATCTCTGGTATATGCTTCTAGAACCTTAAGAGATAGAGCGTTTTGACTCATACAGAAAGGCCCTCTGTCTAATTTTTATATCTTTGTAGTAATCTAGCATGTTGCACAACGTGTTTTTCAAAGCCATCTTTGGCCTAGATTATTCTAATCTAGGCAGGGTATGTAACATACTATAGTAATCTAGTCCGTTGCATAACCATGCCTAGAGTGATGGGCTACTGCAATTTTGCCATCAGAACAGAATTTTCGTAATTGGTTAAGTCACATAAAGGAACCTGTAAAAAATGAGAGTTCATAGCTTGCATATTCTATATTTTTCAATAACTTGCTAGATTTTGCATAATTAGTTGAAGTTATCAAACCTAACTTAACCGATTAC
>RKRY01000048.1 GCA_007571135.1 Candidatus Nitrosopumilus sp.
GAGCATGGAGGAGATGAGGGGATCCATGAAAAAGATGTTGGAGAGCGGCGAGGCCAGGCCCATCAAGATAAGTGAATATCTAGCCTAGACACTACGTACACGCTCAGAAGTCGCAGTTCCGGCATTGACGTAGTGTCTCGGTTACATCTTGGAACATCTTGACAGACTACTTGGCTAGAGAATACTATTCGTTGTGTTCCAATTTTAGACCAAGTCACTACGACCTTTAGTCTCCCAAAGTTCCATGCCCAAGGTCTATGCTTGTGCCCACACAAAACTACATCCACGTCCGTCTGAAGAACGGTTCGTAAGACATCGCCTGCATCAACTACGGTTAACTGATCTAAGCCCGTATCAGGAATTGCAATCAAATGATGATGCATTGCGACAATCTTTATACTGTCTTTATATTTTTTCATAGTTCCTTCAAGCCAAAGATTCTGTCTGTATCAGACTTCCCATTCATTTCTGTCGGGCCTTGCAGTTCCAACAGTCACTACGACACCATCGCATAACTCATTGACGACCTTCTGACAATTTTTCCTCCCTCGTTTGGATTTGGAGTCACTACGACACCATCGCATAACTCATTGACGACCTCAAATGGGAAATATCTTTTAAACAAGAGATATCCGGTATTGCGATAATTATGATTTCCCCTAATGACAATGATCCTCTTTGTGTTAAATCTGGCAAGTCCTTTGCACTCTTCATACTCTTTTATTAATGCCTCATTTGCAAGATCACCTGTAATGACAACAACATCGGGATTGAGCTGATTTATTTCTTCAACCAAGATATCAAATTTGTCCTGTAAAAACTGTGATCCAACGTGAAGATCGGATAATTGAACTATCTGCAACAAGGAAATTTTATGGAGTCAGGTATTAAATTATCACTATAGAAAATATGGTATTCAGTCAAGGTAGAATTAAATAATAACTGACTCAAAGCCTTGCAGTTTTGAGTAGGAAGGCCGCAGTAATGAAGGGAGACGGCATCGGTCCAGAGGTTGTTGATTCAATGCTCAAAGTTCTAAAAGAATGCAACTTTCAGTCAGAACTTGTTTTGTGTGATGCAGGATCAGAACAGTGGGACAAAAATGGCAGAAAAGACGAATCATACATTCCTGATTCAACTATGAATGTTTTGAGGGAGGCTGACTGTTGCTTCAAGGGTCCTACAACTACAATCCCGGTTCCTGGAGCGCCGATGAGTGTAGCAGTTACACTAAGACAGAAATTTGATCTTTATGCAAACATCAGACCGACGAAGACCTATGACAGGCTGACTCCAGATAGACGACTTGATTGCGTGTGCTTCAGGGAGGCAACCGAGGGACTCTATACGGGAGTCGAAGCAAAGATTACCGATGATGCGGCAATTGCAATTAGAAAAATCACAAGACATGGAAGTAGGAGGCTGATTGATTCAGCAATAGATTGGGCCAACAAGTTTAATATGAAAAAGATGGTTGCAGTTACAAAAAGGAACATTCTAAAGCAGACTGATGGAATATTTTGGGATGAGGCACAAAAAGCTGTTGAAGGAACAGGAATAAAGTTATCTGAAATTTACATAGACAACATGGCACAACAGATGGTAGTTGCAACCGAACAATTCAACGGCTCGGTTCTTGTCAGTACCAACCTGTTTATGGACATAATATCAGAATTAGCATCCGCACTCGTGGGATCAATTGGGTTAATCTATTCTGCCAACGTCGGGAACAACTATGCGATGTTTGAAGCAGCGCACGGAAGTGCACCCCAGTTTGCAGGACAAAATAAGGTAAATCCGACTGCAACAGTCTTGTCAGGAGCCTGGATGGCAGACTATCTGGGAGAAAAAGCGATCAGAGATGCGATCTTTGATGCGACTGACAAGATAATCAATGAAGGGAAAGCAGTGACATGGGATATCGGAGGTAACGCTTCAACTGCACAGATGACTGACGCCATCATCCGACATGCAAAAGAGAATCTTAGAAGATAATCACTTTACTGCTTCGACTAGAATTAATTCCTCAAAGAACAGTTTCTTTCTAGCCAGAATTTTTACCTTCAAGCCTAGTTTTTGTGCGTAATTGATTAGCTTCTCATAGTTTGACAATGAGGAGGTCACAAAGATAAATTTGCCGTGATCTTTTATGCGTGGAACAACAGAATCAAGAATCTGTTTTGGAATTTCAAAGCCCTCGGCACCGCCATCTGTTGCAACGTCTGATATCGCTTCAGTTGCCAAGTAAGGCAGGTTACACACAACAAGATCAAACTGAATGTTCAAGGCATCTGAGCTGCTGCAACAAACTAAATTTGATGTCTTGTAGGTTTGATTCTTCAGAGCCCCAAAGTTAATGTCCGTTCCAACCACATACCTGAAATTTTCGGTCAGCAGCTTTGTAAGGTAACCAGAACCACTTCCAACATCTAGTGCGCAGTCACCACTCTCATACTCGATACTGTTTGCAACAAAAAAAGTGTCCTCAGATGGAGGATATTCAACATCTGTGGATCTGTCTTGCAATCTCAACTATAGCATCTCCCGGGAGATCATCTATCCGGTCATTGTTATTGCTTGATATGCCAAATTGCCTTAGAATGTTTTTTACGGTTTTTCTTCTGTATGAAAAAATTTTGTTTATCGTTTGGATTGTTCTTTTGTCAAGGCTTGTTTTTTGCTTAATTTTGAGTACAACAGAATCAATTTTTGGTGGCGGCAAAAAATTATTCTTGTCAATTTTGAGTACGGTGTCGATCTTAAAGCAATGCTCTGCAATCACAGTAATTGCTTTTCTCTCCTGCAATTTTTGTGTGACAAGTTTCTTTGCAAATTCTTTTTGAACCGTCACCACTCCGTGAGAAAAATTGGTTTTTGCCAGCCATTCTATTGCATCCTTACTCCTAGAATAAGGCAGGTTTGAAACAAAAACAGTAAAAAGGTCTTTTTCCTTAAACCCGTCTCCGGATTTTAGGGTAAGGTTGTCAATCTGGGAAAACTTTGATTGTGCATCCCTTATCAGTTGCTCATCGACATCTACTGAGATTACCCTAAAGGCCTTACTACACAACAACGGAGTCAGGATTCCTTTCCCTGTTCCAATCTCAAAGACGACATCATTTTTTGTGATTTTAGCCGCAGATACTATCTTTTGTGCCAAGATATCAGAAGCAAGAAAGTGTTGTCCTAGGTGCCTCCGTTTGATCATCTCTTTACAAATAGGTTCATTCTGCTTTGGCCCGTGATCTCGTCAATGATTCTCTCAGAGATATGCCTGACTGGTTCTTTGAATCCGACTCTTTCTTGCAGGTCTTCATAGCTTGAAAACTTTTGTTTTTCACGTTCTTCAAGCATTGTCTTCATGTATGTTTTGCCGATTCCTGGAATTAATTCAAGCGCATGAATTCTTGGAGTCAGCGGTCTGGCATTGTTTAGATATTCGACGAATTTTTCTTCATTTGCAGTTACAATATTTTCTATCACCATTGGAAGTTCGGTTTGAGCTGAGGGAGAAATTTTTTCATATTCCATTTTACCAAGAACAGACATTACTTTTGTCCTTCCTTCTTTTCCAATGTAGATTTTTTCTCCAACATCAAAAGTAGAGTTTTCAGCACCAAGAATTTCCAGTAATGTTAGCCTGTCTTCACCAATTGCAATAACAATTATCCCTTCTCTTCCCCTAACAGTACTTGATTTTCCACGTGGATTAAAGTCAAGAACATACGCATGCTCTTCATATTTCCTAGGTGGGTTGTTTGCCCTATGCAAAATGAAATCCGCCTCTAAGAGATCAAGAATACTCCTTGATAATTTTGAGCATCTTTTCTAGAGTCTCTGCAAGAATTAGTTTCTTCCAACCAAATGTAAAGGAACGTAGTTCTTCCAAACTTGTTGGCCTAATGTTGACAATTTCAACAGATTCCTCTTCTGTCAATTCACATTCTTTGATAAGTTGTTTTTTCATATCTTTTGCATTCTTTGGTTCAATTGATACAAATTTAGAAACATAGTCATGTGTCCAACGTTGAATTTGGTCCATCTCTTCAAGGTCTACCTTGCTTAGAATTTCTTTCACTTCTGAAAGAGAAATAGCCTGTTTCTTTTTTACTTCTTCCATATCATACACCGAACGGTTTTATGTGATCCAATCTAGTGATTAATGTTTTCGATTTATCGCCTAATTTTACATCAAGAGTGATAGCACGTCGACCAATGTTAGTAACCACGCCTACTTTACCGTGATATCTTCTGTGCGGCAATCCTTTATGTTGCCTTGGATCAATGATGACAAGCGCCTGCTGGCCTTCTTGGTATTCACGTAATAAAAACGAGACACCTCTTTGATTCTTTTTCTTCATTACAGATCTGGATTTGTGTTTGAATCCATGTGAACGACCATGAGACTTTTTAGTTGCCATGTAGTGTTGAGCCTTCCAATGCCTTATTTTAAGACTTGGACCAAGACAGGATGGACACATCAAGAAAAAAGATTCCGTAATAATTGATGGTTATAACTACCACAATTATCAGTTAACCCAAAAGTCGATTCCAAGCTGCAAGTCGGAACAGATCAATAAGACGTACTTCCGGATGATCAATGTTCTACCAATGACCACCCCAAAACACGGTATAACAACTGACACCCGCATGGATAGCAGCGACAAAAAGGGTATCGTTGAGGCATAATCACGTCCCAGACAGTTGACGGCGTGTCAGGCATGCGACTGCCACCTGTCTGCGCACCCACACTGGCACCTCATAAAGAATTTGTGCGTAATATGCTGGAGATGTGTGACAGGATGGGGGTAATGGCGGGCATGGTCCTGACAGACCGCGAGTTTTTTTCTACCAAGGTGATGTACTGCATCAACTAGCGCAACATCGGGTTTCTAATGCTGGTCCAACCTGTACGTAGTGTTTATGATTAACAATCACTTATCATTGTGCCGACAAAGACTGATCGAAAGGCATGACCACGGCGCATCCCGATATGCCGTGAAAAACC
>RKRY01000175.1 GCA_007571135.1 Candidatus Nitrosopumilus sp.
CCTTGGTTTTTCACGGCATATCGGGAGGTGCCGTGGTCATGCCTTTCGATCAGTCTTTGTCGGCACAATGATAAGTGATTGTTAATCATAAACACTACGGGTGCCTCAGAAACGTAAACAGGTTGGGCACTGCCCTGGCAATCTTTGCCCCGAACCGGCACCCGTTGTCGGTGTAGTCCTGCGCTATGTCCGATACAAGCGACTCCAGCTCGGCGATCCGTGACTCGTCGACATCGGATCCCGCAAGCGCCGTAATCGGTTAAGTTAGGTTTGATAACGTCAACTAATTATGCAAAATCTAGCAAGTTATTGAAAAATATAAAATATGCAAGATATGAACTCTCATTTTTTACGAGTTCCTTTATGTGACTTGGCCGATTACCAGACAGGCTTGCATCAGGAGTATCACTACCGGCCATGCTGTCCGGTGTCAGACCCGGATCCTGCAGTGCGTCCCTAGCAGAAGACGGAGCATATGCGTCTTGGGCAAACCTTCAGCTGTGCCAGGACCTTGGAATCAGGCCGGACATACCCCTGAGAACCGGCCCTATACCGCAGTTGAAGAGTTATTACAAAATCGATGATGATGAGCTAACCGGACATACCCCTGAGAACCGGCCCTATACCGCAGGGAAGGGGGGATGGGCGATGCATGGGGCATGTATGTTGTGGAACAACTAGGTGGCAGTCTGACTGTACACATTGAAGGCCGGTCAGACGATGCAAAAAAAAAGAAAAGAGACGGTACTGGAAGAGCAGAGTTGGATACGTAGTGTCTAGGTTACATGTTGGAACATCTTGACAGACTACTTGGCTAGAGAATACTATTCGTTGTGTTCCAATTTTAGACCAAGTCACTACGGCCAGAGATGGATAGTCGAGATAATAATAATATCTGCATTCAAGCGTCTGTTTGGGAACAATGTGCGTAGTGTCTAGGTTACATGTTGGAACATCTTGACAGACTACTTGGCTAGAGAATACTATTCATTGTGTTCCAATTTTAGACCAAGTCACTACGTGCACGAAAATGGGAAAACATGATGCAGGAGATCAAACTCAAGGCAGCCATATACAACAGGTATCAGGAGTTGGCTGCAATGCAGTGAGATGGAGCCGGAAAGGAATGGGGATATTCTGATCTGGGCTAGTTATACAACAGACTACTAAAGAAAATGAATTATAGGGAAAACATCCAACAAAGTCAACATGAAATTCAGGTTAGATCAAGATTCTTTAGGAAAAGTAAAGGTCCCCTCAGACGCATATTACGGAGCATTTACTGGGAGGGCGCTCAGACAGTACAGTGTCACAGGTCACAAAGCTCATGAGAAGTTGATCAAGTCATTTGTCATGGTAAAGCGTTCAGCGGCAATAGCCAACATGAAAACAAAGGCCATCGACGGCAAGAGAGGCAAGGCAATTGTTGTTGCTTGTGACAAAATTCTAGCAGGAAGATTTGTTGATCAATTTGTTGTGGATATGATCAACTCTGGAGCTGGAACTGCATTTAACATGAATTCTAATGAAGTCATTTCAAATGTTGCGCTAGAAGTGATGAAAAAGAAAAGGGGGCAATACGAGTTCCTACACCCTAATGATCACGTAAACATGTCACAATCAAGTAATGATACATACCCAACTGCAATGCATGTAGCAATTTTGATGAATCTGAAAGAGGCCATGCCGGCAATCGATATTTTGATAAGATCATTGGCAAAAAAAGCAAGACAATTTTCTACATTTAAAAAAATTGGAAGGACCCATTTGATGGATGCGTTACCCGTTACACTTGGAAGTGAATTTGGGGCTTATGCCACATCGATCACTAAAGCAAGAAATCAAATTGTTGTAGCACAAAAAGAACTTCAAAATATTGCGCTTGGTGGAACGGCTGTTGGTTCTGGTGCAAACACGCCAAAGGGGTACAGAAAAATTGCAATTGCGGAACTAGCACGGATTTCAAGACTTCCATTAAAACCTGAAAAAAACATGCAGTATGGCTTGCAAAGCAGGTTTGCAGTTGCAAGTATGTCCAGCGCGCTCAGAAACTTGGCATTAGAAATTGGAAAACTTGCAAATGATATCAGATTAATGGCATCAGGTCCCACGGCAGGATTATCCGAACTTGGAATTCCGGCAGTTCACGCCGGTTCGTCAATCATGCCTGGAAAAGTAAACCCATCATTGGCAGAATGCATGAACATGATATGCTTTAGCATAATTGGAAATGACACCACAGTATCTTATGCAGCCCAAAGCGGCCAGTTTGAGCTAAACGTCATGTTGCCTGGCATGCTAAAGTGTATGCTAGAGTCCACCGATATGCTGAAAAACTTCTTGCCAGTATTTTCTGCAAATCTGATTGATGGTTTGACGGCAAACAGAGACAGACTTAAGGCAGATATTGAAAACAGTCCAGTTATTGTGACATTGCTTACACCAAAAATAGGATACCTGAAATCTGCGGAGCTATTCAAAGAGTCACTGAAGACAGGAAAAACAATTAGAGAAATAGCCGTTTCAAAGAAGCTTATGACAAACAAGGAAATTGATTCCATATTCGGATGATCCATGGCAAAAATTTTCGTAGAGTCATACGGATGCTCTGCCAGCTTTGCAGATTCAGAAATGATTTCAGGGTTAATTCAAAATGGCGGACATACGCTTGTATGGGACTCTTCCCAATCAGATCTTAATGTGGTGGTAACGTGCTCCGTAAAGGATGCCACTGCAAACAAAATGATCCATAGAATAAAATCGCTGAAGACAAAACCGCTGGTAGTTGCAGGATGTCTTCCCAAGGCAGAAAAAGAGAATGTTGAGAGATTCGCCGAGGATGCTAGTCTTTTGGGACCAAATTCCCTTGGTCAGACCCTTCAAGTAATCAATTCCACTCTAAGGGGTAGAAAAAAGATAGCATTGGAAGATTCGGACATGTCCAAAGTAGGATTGCCAAAAGTTAGATTAAATCCGGTGATAGGAATCGTGGAAATTGCCAGTGGATGTATGAGTGAATGTACGTTCTGTCAAACAAAAATATCAAAAGGGGATCTTGTTAGCTACAGATTGGGAGACATAGTAAGGCAGGTAAGGACAGAGATCAGTGATGGGTGTAAAGAGATCTGGTTGACATCTACAGACAATGGATGTTACGGCTTTGATATCGGAACTGACTTGCCTTCATTAGTTAGCGCAGTTACAGAAATTCCAGAAGAATTCATGTTAAGAGTAGGAATGATGAATCCAATGTACATGGCACGAATCAAGGAAGAACTAGTGAGATCACTTGACAGTGACAAGGTCTTTAAATTTTTACATGTTCCAGTTCAGAGCGGAAGCGACAAAGTGCTCCGCGACATGAAAAGGGGACATACTGCAAACGCATACAGAGAAATGGTCCAAAAAGTCAGAGAAAAATTCGAAAGATTTACAATTTCAACTGACATTATAGTCGGTTTTCCTTCAGAAACAGAAGAAGACTTTGAAGATACGGTCAGATTAATTGATGATACTAGGCCAGAAGTGGTCAACCTGTCAAGATACAGTGCCAGACCTGGAACAGAGGCAGCAGGATGGAAACAGATCGATGTTAGTGAAGTAAAAAGGAGGAGCAGGAAGATTTTTGAGCAGATCAGCAAAATCACCCTAGAGAACAACCAAAAGTGGATCGGGTGGAGAGGGAAAGTCCTTGTTGATGAGAAAACTGATGAAGGGATCAAGGGGCGAAACTATGCTTACAAGCCCATATTTGTCAAGGATGGTGCCGATATCGGACAATCTGTAACAGTTGAAATTACAGAGGCTGCTACCAGCAGTCTTGTTGGGAAGATCGCAAGCTAAATTTTTTAGATCTAGAATTTGATTAAAAAAACGTAAGAAGGTTTTTTATGGAAATCTACAGATAGGATAAGAATGGGTTTCCAGGTTAAAGAACCAATATTAGTAATTGGCCTAGGAGGAGTAGGCGCAAAATTAGCAGCGGATGCCAAAGATATCCTCGATTCAGACTGCATGATAATTAGTAATGATATAAAAGATTTTGAATCAGGCGCAACTTCAGTTCATGTAACAACAGAATCAGTGGTAAATCCATCCATTCAGTTAATCAGAGGCTCAACTTACAAAGTATCTGAAGAGATTAAAGCCAAGATCAAATGCTACTCGACAGTTGTAATGATGAGTAATCTTGCAGGCAAAACAGGCTCTGCCATCGCCCCAGTTGTGTCTGAAATTTGTAACGAATCCAAAGCAGGGCTTATTTCATTTGCAATTATGCCATTCAAGTACGAAAAAGACAGGATTTTCAGTTCCGGAGTATCTTTGAAGAGAGTCAAGGAGCATTCTGAATGCACCGTAGTTTTAGACAATGACGCACTATTAGAAAGTAATCCAAGCCTAAGTACAAGATCATGTTATAATATTGCAAATTCGGCAATTATGCATGTGATAAAATCCCTTGAATCATCTGAAATCAAATTGGAGACAAGCATTCTTTCAGCCGGTAAAGAAGATCAAGAAATGGAAGATTCGTTAAGAGACTCGCTAAAGATGTTATACGGGAGTGTACCGCCAAGTTCAGTCAAAAGTTCAATGTTGTATGTATCCGGAGGAAGCAATATTCCGGTGGGAGTTTTAAACTCCATTACAAGTCTTACTAACGGAATAATCAATGAAAGTCAATCGCAGGTAGATATGACTACAGATAAATCCAACATGGTAATGTTGTCATCAATTCAAGGAATGACAAAATTCAACAAGTATGATCCGCTTGGAGTGATCCCACAAGAAGATTCTCTTGACTGGTCAACTCCCGAATGCAGTATTGATTGTCAATTAGACTTTTATCAGCTAGAATAAGGTAATTTTTGGGAATAATTATTCCTTGGTCGGTTCCTGCTTTGGTGCAGGTTCTTCCTTTTCCATCTCCTTGGTCGGTTCCTGCTTTGGTGCAGGTTCTTCCTTTTCCATCTCCTTGGTC
>RKRY01000135.1 GCA_007571135.1 Candidatus Nitrosopumilus sp.
AAAATACGGAGGAGATGAAGAAGTCAATTCGTACAATGCTGGATAACGCCGAGGTAGGGGTCGTCAAGATGTTCCAATATCTAACCTAGACACTACGTGATTCATTTGACGACGCTGTACGGCCAAAGAAACACGACTGAGACGGCATCTATGCCATCAAGAGGATGTTTGAGTCATGCCATCTCACGCAGAGATCACATGATGGCAACAAAGCTGCTGTACATGGTAATCGGTTAAATCACACAAAGGAACTTGTAAAAAATTAGAGTTCATCGTCTGCATACTGTATATTTTTCAATAATTTGATAAATCTTGTATAATTAGTTGAAATTATTAAAACTGACTTGACCGATTACTGTACATGTACTTGCGTACAGCTGTCACATGATGTGTATGTGTCACTTCTTTGTTTTGTGTTATGATTTCTATGAAACCCCGTGACACATACGTCAGTTTATAACGTTCCTAATAACTGATAGATTTTATGAGATATATCGATCCTAACAGGCTGAAGCTTTTGATGGGGATGTTCTATGTAACTGGCTCTGTCGGAATTTTCATGGGCTTGAACTCTTCGCCACAATTTACGGTATTTGTTACTTTTATGGGTGTTGTTAACATCGGTCTTGGCGCACTGTTTACATTCGTATTCCTGATACAGCGAGACAGAGCTCCAGACAAAAGAAAAAAGAAAAAGAAAAAAGAATGACCTAGCAAATATCATTAAACTTAATCTCAGTTAAGTAAAAAACATGCCTAGGACCAGTGCCATAAGGTGGCTTGGACTCTTGTATCGGCACTACCTCCACCAGCTTGAATGTCCTATGTGTCAATTCACACTGTCTCTCAGAGCCGCTCAAATACAGCATTTGCAGTTTGACGATCGAACCGATAAACTCGTACGACTTTGGAAGTCTCTCAGAGCCGCTCAAATACAGCATTTGCAGTACTGTTGCCCATTCTTGCATGCCATAAGCGCATAGTTAAACAGGACATTCCGGCATCCAGATCTATGTGTATGGTCTTGGATTTCATCTCTTTGACTAGACATGCCTGGTTCCTATTTCCTCTTTCTGCCACCACCCCGCTACTACTGCCACCACCACTTACTAGCATCTGTCTGGTGTCCCGTATTGGTGCAATGGTGGCAAACCCGACGTACTTCTAGGATACCTCGGGATTCTCTGTATTCTTTGTTCTAGCGATCATCATGTCGCACGAAAGATCCACTGCTGCCTTCTGCGACGTTGTCAGAGACCTGTAACGCCTCCCTACTGCAAACTCCCGAGGTGTTACAACATGTTGTGTTGGCAGAATATGGAAAAGAAGAAGAACTCCTGCAAACTCCCGAGGTGTTACAACATGTTGTGTTGGCAGAATATGGAAAAGAAGAAGAACTCCTGCAAACTCCCGAGGTGTTACAACATGTTGTATGACAAAGATCATAAATTCGTGAGATGTTTTCCTATGGTTTGTGCCTGTGATTGGTCATCTGACCTAGCGAACTTTTGCTTCTTCCTATGGGTACTCTTACACAGAATAAGAAACGACACACTGTGCTTCTTGAGAAACCTGTGGAATCCGCCGAGAACTCTTGGTCAAGCAGTGCATGCCTTTCTTACGCCCACCTGTCTGACAGATTCCAGTAGCACATACAGGTAGCCAAGCACGGAATCACCCATCTGAAGACCATTGCATCTAATTGAACCTGATGCAGCCGTCGGTGCACCGTACGGCAACGCATCGCCTAGCATATTGCCCAGTATCGGATTTGTGTCAGTTCAGGATCGGGGCCTTTGCCGTATCTTGGAATCATGAACAGACCCACTGCAATGGTAAATGCCTTTCTTGGGAATTTTATGATGCTTCTGCCCGGTCATAATTCCCTTGATGCTGTCGTGCCAGATGCACCTGCGGACTTGGCATTGCGTCTCTGAGCATCAGAAAACATGTGTCTTGAGTACTTTATGTGACTGCACTCCTGCAGACTCTACTGCACTACTGCATACTCGGTGCTGCACTCCTGAGCATCAGGGTACACCGACTGCCACTGGAAATGACATGTTGCATGCATTCCGGGCGGTGTTGACGCATCATCCACCGACAAGTCCCATATGGCAACAGCTGTTAACTTAACTGAATCCGAATTAAAGTATAAATAATAATCTCCTTTCATTGACTCTGAAATGGTAGACCTGGTTGCAAAGAAATTATTTCTGACAAAAGGAAAGGGAATTCATGAAGATCGTCTGACCAGCTTTGAATATGCGCTAAGAGATGCCGGAATTGCAGGAACTAACCTTGTACTGATTTCCAGTATTTTTCCACCAAATGCAAAGCTAATCTCACGAAAAGAGGGTCTGAAAAAAATTGCCCCGGGTCAGATCCTGTTTACGATTTATTCTAAAAACCAAACAAGCGAGCCGCATAGGATGTGTGCCGCATCAGTCGGAATCGCGCGACCAAAGGATAGCAACAGGTATGGCTATCTGTCAGAGTACAAATCCTTCGGACAGAATGAAATACAGGCAGGCGATTATGCCGAAGACATTGCAGCACAAATGCTTGCATCCTCGCTGGGCATCCCTTTTGACGCGGACAAAAACTGGGACGAAAAACGCCAGCAATGGCAAATTTCAGGCGAGATCTACAGGACCCAAAATATCACTCAGGCAACCCGTGGCAACAAAGACGGCAAATGGACCACTGTCTTTGCCGCAGCAGTTTTGTTACTGTGACTGCCTTTTGTATCCTTTTAGATAAAACACGGCAACTGCAGATGCTACTGCCGCAATTGAGACGGCAATTGCGACTGACTCGTCAAATTGTGATGTCTTTGAAGGCGGATTTACAATCTCGGCACCACCTAGCGTGAATCGCAGGTCGTTGCTGCTGACCGAATCACCTTCTCCGAAAATATATATCCCCTGAATTCTGTGTCCCTCCCTAGGATCAAAGATCCAGCCCTGTCTTGTAATGTCTGTCGGAATTTTTTCATTATCTATTGTTTTGGTTGGAACCTCGTCTGCTACAACATTTGAGACAAACGTGCTGTCCGGCGACAGGACTACTATCTGAATCAAAGAGTTTAGCGGGTAGAACCCTTCCAAAAAGTAGCTGGATCTTACCATCTTGTCAACGTGAAGAAATCCAAGCGGATTTATTTGCGTCAAACCAGTCGCCTTGTCTGGATAGTCCACTGACAACCTTAATTGCATTAGGGAGCGCGAGTCAGTAGGAATTAAAGAAAAAGTCATTTTGGCATTCTCATTTCCAGATAATTCTTTTGCGACAGCGTAAAATCCTCCCGACTCCCTAATCTCTTTTGGCAGTAACAACGCCGAAATTTTTTCATACATTGAGCCTGTGTCCTCCATTGGCATGGTGTAAATTACTGATACCATCCCCCTGCCGGAGATCACTCCCGATGTCTCCAATGCCTTGTTTGTTTGATCATCACTATGTACAAACACTGAATGCAGTTTTGCATCTGTCCTAAAGACTTTGTTGATCTTGTCAATGAACTGGTTTCCGACAGCCTTTGATGATTCTTGAATCTCTACGATGCCTTTGTCTGCCGCATCGCGCTCGACATTGATCATGACGCATGACTGTCCAAGGACGCCTAAAACGCACTGGTCCTGATTCGTTACTATGAATGCCCTGACTCTGTCATTTTCCCTGATCTCCCGTTCTAGATCAGCCGGAATTCTGATCTCTTTGATGCTGGTACTCTGAAGCGTGATCGATGCGGTTACGTTTTGCGAAATGCTCTTGTCTATTAGAACTTGGGCCGTTTCCTGGAACGTGGCTAGTCCAGGCTCCTGGGAAAATGCGGATTCTGACGAGGATAGGATTAACACAATCATGCACAAAACCACAATCCTTTCTTGCATGAAACGTTTCTTGTGGCTAAATTATTAAATTTACGCTTATTCCGAGTTTGTTGCATAACTAGCCCGGATCACATATCCCAATTTCTTTCCGGCTTCATCTCACTGCATTGTTGCCACCTTCTGACACCTGTTGTACATGGCTGCCTTGAGTTTGATCTCCTGCACCATGTTTTCCCATTTTCGTGCACGCACATTGTTCCCAAACAGACGCTTGAATGCAGATATTATTATTACTATTATCTCGACTATCCATCTCTGGCCGTATCCAACCCTGCTCTTCCAGTACCGTCTGTTTTCTTTTTTTGCATCATCTGACAGTAGTCTGTTACAGTAATCGGTTAAGTTAGGTTTGACAACTTCAACTAATCATGCAAAATCTAGCAAGTTATTGAAAAATATAGAATATGCAAGATATGAGCTCTCATTTTTTACAAGTTCCTTTATGTGACTTAACCGATTACCTTGCGATTGTCAGTGCGTACCATAAGCTCTCATGATCTTTGGCTTTTTCGGTGTGAATATTTTGTCCTAATACAACTAGTTGATCAGATTGTGAAAAAGAACTCATGATCTTTGGCTTTTTTGGTGTAAATATTTTGTCCTTGTTGAGAAATTTTGCACTGTCTTAGGCGTGTTGTGCAACAAACCCATGTAAGGGAGATTCATAAAAGAGGAACGCGTGGCGATACTGACAGGTAGTCGCCCCACGGACAAATGCCGTAGAAGGACTTCTGTAGGACAATGACGATGTCAGGACAATCTATCTTCCAAAGGGATCCCGTACCTCAGTCTTATGGAGTCCTGCTAGAAGGAGGGCAAGCGGATGCTGCTGGTGTCCGAGTACTATGAGACGGCCTCCGCGTTTGCCGGCGCGATATCGATACTTTCGGACGGCCCGGTTCAGGTTGGATCTACTTGCATATCTGAGCAGATCATCTGAAAGATACCTCAAGAACTTATGATCGTTGTTATAGTAAGGTAACCAGTTAAGTCGAATGAAAGAATTTGTAAAAAATGAGAGTTCACAGCCTACATGCGGTATAACTTTCAATAATTTGATAAATCTTGCATAATTTGACACAGGTTAGGGTACTGTTCCACATATTCTTCTAACTGTGCACTGAGGTTTCTTAATGCCGCTCTTGTTTCAGGGACTTTTAATTCGAATGCATACGCGTCATCAATTACAATGTCTATGCGATCGCCATATTTTGTAGAAACCTCCCTGGATATTTTCCGTTCTGGGTATTTTGCCTTTAAAAACACTGCCAGTTGTGACTGTAAATGCTCCTCCATCTCTATTTTTTCAGGCTCAAAACCCGTTCGTATCGAATTAATCAGATTTTGAAATTCAGCTTTTTCTAATTCAACTCCTGATTCTTCACCAAAGAAGCTTGGGGTGACAATTCTGTGCTTCAATGAAAAGTCTCTGAGTTGTTGATAGTTGATTTCATTTTGTTTTAGGTGTTTCCATACAAAACTAAAATAATCTTTTCTACTAGGTCCCATCTTGTGTTCTCGACCCGTATGTCTGTCTTTTTTATAATGCGGCTCTGGTTTTTTATTGAGAATTTTCATTAAGAAATTATCCAAATCAGGTATCTCAAACTTATCTAACAAATCGTTAACTTTGGCTTTATACTCTCTTTGTTCTTCTTGTGCACGCCTTCGCTGTTCTCTTTTTCTCTCTTGTGCACGCCTTCGCTGTTCTCTTTTTTCATCTTGCTCATGTCTTCGCTGTTCTCTTTTTTCCTCTAATGATACTTTGAGATCCTTTGCAACATCTTTCAGAAATTTCTTGAGTCCCATTCCTTCCATAAAATAACCACTGGTTTTAACATTTCGCTCCTGTTCAATCTTCTAGGACGTATTCAAAAAACGGCCTGACATGTGCAGTGCATTCGTAACAGATCAATTAGGACGTTTCAGAAGGCATGTATGAACCACCAAACCTGCCTGCTGAAACACAACACATCCAAGCAGGCATCTCATATCAATCCATTCTCAGCACCGTCGGTGCGGGGCTCTCCGCCTGCATAAGGATCTCAAAGATGTAGTGTCTACGTTAGATAAGCGCTCATCTTGACGGGTCCGACTTCACCGTTATCCCGCATTGCACGAATCGACTCCTTCATCTCCTCCGTATTCCCATACAGCCTGTTGTCGGTACCCTTGCGGATCATGCGCCACTGTATCTCCACCGGGTTGAGTTCCGGCATATACGGAGAATGTATCCAAGTACAACGCGTAACCGGTTAAGTCACATAAAAGAATTTGTAAAAAATGAGAGTTCATAACTTGCATATTCTATATTTTTCAATAACTTGCTAGATTTTGCATGATTAGTTGAAGTTATCAAGCCTAAC
>RKRY01000044.1 GCA_007571135.1 Candidatus Nitrosopumilus sp.
TTCCATCATCTTCTCTTCCATCATCTTCTCTTCCATCATCTTCTCTTCCATCATCTTCTCTTCCATCATCTTCTCTTCCATCATCTTCTCTTCCATCATTGATTCATCTGATTTCTCCATAACTACACCAGTATTATCTCGGATTGGTTGTGTGATAGCTCCTGCCGGCAATGCTTCATCAACTGATGATTCTGTAAAATATGGAGATAATGCATAGGTTGCAACTCCTGCAATTACGATAATTGGGATTATTACGAATACCACTTTGTTCATGAGCAATCTCCTGTTTGGTTTGTATATATCGCATTTTCCAGTTTAGGCCCCAATCTTTAGGAACAAAATATGACAAAGATTAGTTCTTTATCGATAAGTACGGGCATAAATTCATGAAAAACTTCTCAGTGGGCCCGAGCAAGTACCAGTTCAGATCCAGTTTGAACCCCAGTTCATAGTATTATGATTCGTTTTATGCATAACATCAAATGTTGGACGGTAGTAAGACGATGCACAATCCCTTGGCAGTGTTCTGTGCGGTCAGAGAGGCAGGCTAAGGTCGTGCTCTACGTGGCAAAAAGTCCATTTGGCTATGTTCAAGGTCACGCGACGAGTTCATGGCAGAAGCAAAGTTCTCGTTTCATTTGTCGGCATGTTACACCAATGGCGTATACAATTTCTTTGTTTTGTTTGATAATTTCTGTGAGTTGCTGTTTGATGCCACTTCACAACAGTTAACTTTGTGTTTAATGGCAATCCCGTTGCGGGAGTCGCCCAGCCCGGTCAAAGGCGTAGGGCTTAGGACCCTATCTCTTAGGAGTTCGTGGGTTCAAATCCCACCTCCCGCATCGCAATAAATTCTATGAATGATTAATAATGAGAAAAACTCCAAAAAACAAAGTCATGAAAAAAACAGTTGTGGGGATTACAGTAGTAGGAAAAGACAGAGAAGGAATTGTAGCTGCTTTTACAAATTTTGCATTCTCAAAGGGCGGTAACATTGAAAAAGTAAATCAAAATGTTGTCAAGGGTCTTTTTGGAATGTATCTAGAAGTTTCGTTTTCAAAATCAATTAATGTAAAAAATTTTGATTCTGAGATCCAAAAATTAGCTAAAAGAGAAAAGATGGATGCAAGTACGCATCATGAAACAAATTCACAAAAAAATATTGCAGTATTTGTAACCAAAGAACCGTTATGTCTTAAAACAATACTAGAGAATGTAAGATCATTGAAAGGCAGACTTTCTGTAATCGTAGGAACAGAAAAGACGCTAGAGTCCATTGCTAAAAAAGCAGGAATTCCATTTGTTGCAATTGAAGAAAAGAATCAGCAGAAAGCCGAAGACAAGCTCATTGATATTTGTAAAAAATACAATGTGGATCTGATTGCATTGGCTAGGTACATGAGAATCTTAACGCCAAATTTCGTATGGAGATATCCAAATAGAATCATTAACATTCATCCCTCATTGCTTCCTGCGTTTCCGGGGGCACTAGCTTATGCACAAGCGTTTGAGAGGGGAACAAAGATTGTCGGAGTTACCTCCCACTATGTAACTGAAAACTTAGATCAAGGACCAATTATCTTCCAAGATTCCTTTAAGGTAGATCCAAATGATACGATTGAAGAGATAAAATCCAAAGGACAAAAACTAGAAGCTGAGACACTGCTTAAGGCAATGAGGATGCACCTAGAAAACAGATTAGAGGTACGTTGGAGAAAGGTTCACATAAAATCTAAGTGATTAAATGGCAGAAATCAAGGATAAATTTGATCCTGAATTAAGAAGATCTATTAAAAATACGAGCCAAGCTGCGATAATTCCAATTGGATCAATTGAACAACACGGTCCACACTTACCAATTTCTACTGATTCGGACATCGTAACCGAAGTCTCAAAGAGGATTGCCGAAAAAAGAAGATTCCAACTGATTCCAACAATTACATACGGAGTCTCATTTGAACACGCACCATTTTTTAATCTGAGCATCAAGGGATCGACTCTACGTTATGTGGTAAGTGATCTTTGCGCGTCATTGCTTGAAAATAAAATTAAAACAATTTTCATTATTAATGGTCACCATGGAAATTTAAAATCGCTAAAAAATATCGACAGTAAAATAAAAAGACTAGCCAACAACAAACTCAAGGTGTTTTTATTTTCATATTGGCATTTTACTAAAAGAGAATTCGATCATGCAGGATTTGTCGAGACATCCTTAATGCTGGCAATTTCAAAAAATGTTAAAATGAACAAAGTCAAAAAAGGGCTCATAACAGATGGCATGTCAAAACAAGAGATTAAAAAATTGGGAAGACTCGCAACTCAATCATTTCCCAAAGTAACCAAAAATGGAGTCTGGGGAGACCCAACAAAGGCAACAAAAAAAGATGGGCAGAAAATTTTAGCTGAAATCGTTAAAAATCTTGGAAAAAAGTGTCAAACTTGCCTAACTGAGAGTAGATCATAGTTTTACCAGTGAAATTTTAATATAATCCCCCCATATCAAAGCCAATAAGTGAAATAGATGTCCGTTGATATGGCAGTTAAAGTACTGGATGAGAGTATCAATCAAATCGTATTGATAAAACTCAAGGGTGGCAAAACCATTAGAGGTAATCTGTTAGGTTTTGACCAACACATGAATCTGCTACTCGACTCTTCAGAGGAGATCCCTGCTGAAGGCGATGCAATAGGCCTAGGTTCCATCGTTGTCAGAGGAGACAATGTTGTCATGATATCTCCTCCACCGGCACAAAATTAGGTGATTTAGATGGTAAAGGGTACAACTTCTATGGGGGGTTTTACGAAAAAGAAGGTACACATTAGATGTAGACGGTGTGGTAAAAACTCACTTCATAAGCGCCATCACAAATGCGCCAGTTGTGGATTCCCAGAGGCCAAAAGAAGGAAATATTCCTGGATCAAATGGTATGCATAGATGTTAGAGATCGCTCCCATCATTCTTAGTTCGTTGGCCGGTGTTGCAACTGCAGCAGCCGTAAAAAAGATGCCAAGAAACAAAAACCAGCTACTCAGTCTTGGCGCAAGTTCGCATATCAAAAGCCAGATCAGTTCGTTGAACATAGAAAAAGACATCCTAACCAAAACAATCTCTAGGCTGTACCAAGAAGATGCGGAATTTTCAAAAATTCAAAAAGACAAGCTGTTGCTAAAATACCAACACCAGTTAGGTATTGTTCTAGCCAAATTAGAAAAATTAGATCAAGCTAGCAGGCATCCGGATCTAGGTCCTGTCGGAGATGGCCTAATCACGTTAATGGATCAGAAATTATCAAAACTAGACAACAGATTGTATGAATTATCCTCAAAGATGGCTTCAGTTAAGGTTGAAGAACAAAAGCAGTCAAAAGCCAAGCAACACGAAGAGAAACCAAAAGTAAAAGAAGATCCTTTCAAAGGTACTTTTGACTTTGAAGAGTCAAAGCAGTCAAAAGCTGAACCGGTAGTCATTCCCCCAACAAAGCCAAGACAGTCATTTGAATTAACTACACTCACAAATGTATCAAGAATAGAACCAAAGTTCCCGTTAATTGAGAAAGAGGAGACAAGAGAGGCGGCAAAACCGATTCCGCAACCCAGAGTGTATCATCCCAAAGTAGCTTCAAAAGAAAAGATTGCCGTAAAAATCTCTCAGCCAAAACCAAGAATGGGGGATAAAACTGTGATAATTGGCCCAGTAACTCCGAAACATCAGCCAAAGATTGAACCCCGATCTGACATAGCTAAAGAGGCGGCTAGGATTGCAGAGCACAAGGCGCTTCCAGACCCAAAGCAAGTAGAAAGACCAAAGGCAGTAACACATGACGATGACTTGGATGATGATGGGGATGACTTGGACAAGATCAAAGGCGACATCATGAGGGTCCTATCAAAGCTTGATCAAGCTGAGGTAGAGTGATGTCCTTCGATGACGCCATCAAAGCATTGTCAGATAATGCGTTGAGGCATGTTAAAGATCACTCAATAATCGGTTTGGGTAGCGGAAGAGCCGCCGCGGCACTAGCAAGGTCATTATCAAGGCTAATCAAAGTCAGGGATTTGCACATAGTTGGGATTCCCACATCCTTGCAAATAAAATTGGTGGCCGAAGAGGCAGGGA
The DNA here is from genome assembly GCA_007571135.1 of Candidatus Nitrosopumilus sp. GTDB lineage: Archaea > Thermoproteota > Nitrososphaeria > Nitrososphaerales > Nitrosopumilaceae > Nitrosopumilus. The sequence goes on from RKRY01000044.1 coordinate 4,121, forward strand.
TCCCTTTAGGTGAAGCTGATCATGTGGATCATGTCGATGTAGTGTTTGACGGGGCAGATCAGATTGATTCGGAAAAATTTGTCATCAAAGGCGGCGGAGGAGCCTTGCTTCGGGAGAGTATTCTGTTTAGTTCGGCAAGAAAAGTCATAGTGATGGCGGACAAGACAAAGTTTGTAAAAAAATTTTCAAGAGCTGTTCCAGTAGAAATTCATCCGCTTGCAAGATCCTCGGTTGCAAGCAACATCACGAAGCTAGGCGGGGATGCCAAAATCAGAATGTCAGATAGAGGATATCCATTCTTTACAGAGAATGGAAACATAATTCTTGATTGTGACTTTGGTACAATTAAAAATCCAAAGGCACTGTCGCAGAAAATCAAGCAGATTTCAGGAGTGTTAGAATCAGGCATATTTTTGAGAAAACCAGATATCATTTACAGGGCAAAGACCAGTGGAAGGTTCGATGTTCTTTAGGCAAGTTTGTTCCTGACTAGGGGCTTAGATTCTTCAAATCAAGGCATTTTGAGTCAAATTCGCCCAGATATTGACGTCCTGTAGGACCTGAACTTTTTATCCAAATTTCACATGTTGAGGGATCAATGAGTTTTTCGACCGAATTGTTATTAACTGCTTGGACTACCAAGATTACCAGCAGTATTCCAATCAAAGCAATCGGCAGTTTTTTCGATGCAAGATCCACGATTATGGGAAGCGCTTTTACTATAAGAAATTAGCAGTAATTCATAAGACGTACCCGGTTAAGTCGCCACGAGTATTCTCAGCAGCATCTCTGACACGCTTGCCCCTCTCCGCTCCCATGTCAGAAAGCACGTCATCAGCGTGCCAAA
>RKRY01000166.1 GCA_007571135.1 Candidatus Nitrosopumilus sp.
GAGGATTTACGTTATCGGAAAATTCTGCCTATGCATGTGAGCCATTTGTAACTACATCTGAGGGCGGAGGATTTGTAAGAAACGGGCAAATAAAGAATATTTTTTCTTTAAACTCTAGAAAAAAAACAAAGAATCAACAGGCAGACGAATTGTTAGACTTTATTTGGGAGAATTTCAACACACTTCCATTTGCATTAAGGTGGATTACAAAAAAATATGAGTTTAAAAAAGCAAAGGAACTCTTGGGTTTCCTAGTAAAAAAGAGAGCCGTCCATGCATATCCAGTCTTAATTGAAGTAAATGAACAAAGAGTTGCCCAGGCAGAACACACATTTATTCCTAATGAAAGCGGAGTTACAATTACGACTGCAGTCTCGTAGATAATGAGCCGAAGAGTCAATAAGAGGCATCTTGCCTGTGGCAATTGTTGTGCTCTTCTTGTAGGCAGGGAGATCGAGAGGAGCCAGGAAAGCAACCATATCTGATGTGCGGCGGTTGATGTTTGAACACGGGGAAGCCAAAACATGATTTTATCCTTCCTTTAATGTAATGTAAAACACGTAATAGCGTAACTTATTGTTCTAGTATCTGACCGTAGATCTTTTCAATTACCATCATCCCGCCACAGGATAGGCATTTAGAAGATTCAGAAAATAATACGTCCTTTTGGGAAAACTCTCGCCTTTTTACCGTCTGGCACTTTGGACACTTTTCAACAGTATATGCAACCGTGATCTTTTTCCTTGAGAACGTCATTGGGGGATCCCTACAGTATTTCCAACACCTACCACCAACACAGACTGGCCGGATTCAGTGTTGTCTCTAATCATTTCATAAACCTGGGAGGTTACAACTTCAGCTTGATCAGCTATGTCCTTACTCATCAATGTTATGGCTTCTTTTACAGACTGCTTTACGACAATCGAAAAGACGGGTATCTTGGATCTTGTAGATATCTCCTCAATTTGGAACCTCTCGGTGCCGATCCCGCCTATTGCAGCGCCAAAACCCTGTGCAACGGATGCCGAATCCTCACCCTCCATTTTCAAGGCCGCATCAATCATAATTATCACATCCAAATGGTTTTTTGATATTAGGTTCTGCAATCCGTCTGCAGGCCGGCCTACTGTAGAACCCGGACCTTCAGCTTTTAGTAAGAAAAGCTTTCTACCCTCATATTCGGTTTGAGACAGGCATGTTTGAAATGAAATCTTTTCCTTTGGAAGGTTTAACATAATCTTTCCAACAACCATGGGGCCGATCCCATCACCTACGGGTTGGCCTGCTTTAAAAGTGGGAATAGATTCTCTCATCGCTTCTGCATGCTCCATTATAAATGGAAGGAGCATTTGGAGCGGCAAAATTAATGGATAGTTGTTTTGTTTTTTCGCAGTTAAATACATGTGACTGATGACTTTGTGAATCATTTGTAACGAAGACGCTATTTCTAACAAGGTCTGCACTTTGTTTAATTCTACTTGAGTGATCTCTTGGGATAAAGAGCAAATGTGTTTGCGAGTATAATCTTCTCTGGATCTTACTATGTGCCTTACTTTCTCTACAATTCCATTGGGGTCCATGTCTGCTGGCATGATGGTAAAATATTCCAAAAAACGGTCAATTTTCTCCGTGGGATCGTTTTTTGGATTTAGGTTTTTTTTGACATAATCAATTAATTCGGTCCTTGATTCTCCTCGAAAAGTATCCAGTCTTTTAATTCTTTTTTTTATTTCACCTGAGGTAATGTAAAGCTGAATTCGCTGTCCATAAAACACAAAGATGATTATGGGAATCACCCAAACTAACATCATAATGGGATTCGTATCATCACTTATTGCAAGCAATTGTCCAAAGTCAAAATTTGTAAAATTCATTAGACTCAGCGATCACTGGATCTAAATTAAATGATTCGACAAGTTTTGGTCGAAAAACCACCAAAAAATGGCAAAAACCCGTTCTAGGGCATAAAAAAATGGCGAGTCCTTTTATTATAGTTAGAATAGAAAAAGCTGAGTATGCCACAAACCAAACCTATCGTAAGCGTGGAAAATGTCGTAGCATCAGCTTCAGTAGATCAGAAGATGGACTTGAATGAAATTACGAAAACATTTCCAGATGTGGAATATCATCCTGATCAATTTCCAGGACTTGTCTTCAGATTAACCAGTCCAAAAACTGCGACATTGATCTTCACTTCAGGAAAAATGGTATGTACCGGTTCTAAATCCGAGGAGATGGCAAGAAAGGCTGTAAAGACAGTTGTTCAAAAACTCCGTAAAGGAGGAATCAAAGTCAAGAAGGATGCAGTTGTTGAAATTCAAAATATTGTTGCATCCATCAATCTTGGTGGGAAAATTCATCTGGAACAAGCTGCACGAACATTGCCAAGGAGCATGTATGAGCCAGAACAGTTTCCGGGGCTAATTCACCGAATGCTTGATCCCAAAACGGTCATTTTGTTATTTTCATCTGGAAAACTTGTATGTACGGGAGCTAAAAAAGAACCTGATGTTTACAGATCAGTAAACAACTTGCATGCATTACTTGAAGAAAAAGAACTCATGATTTATGACTAGTCACAGTTCAACTTTTTTCATTCCATTCAAATTTTTATACTGCATATATTTGCACGAAATTTATCAGCCTATATAAGTACTACTTGACATAGCTTCCCAGAGGAACATCGTCTTCGCTTACAGTTAACCAAAAAGGTTTGTTATCAACGTCGGCAGCTAGTAACATGGCATTAGATTCCACACCTGCCATCTTCTTTGATTCCAAGTTTGCAATTACGATTACCGTCTTTCCAACAATATCTTTTGGTTGATAATACTGTGCACCACCAATAATGACATCACGTTGATCATCTTTGCCCAAATCAATTCTTCCCTTAATTATTCGAGATCTGCCTTCAATGGGCTCTGCTGCAATAATTTTTGCCACACGAAGATCCAGTCTTGCAAAATCATCGTATGACACTGTGCTCATGTCAAATCTTACATTTGCCATTTAAAATGATTTTCGAATTGCCGGATCTGCAGTCAGTAACTTGTTTTCTCTTGTAAATCTTGACAGCCTTGAAAAACATTGGCGCATTCCGATGTTCAATGTAGTTGAATTACTATGGTCACTTGAACTATCTGTGAGATCTTTTACTAATTACCACATATTTGCCATTTCATTCTTCATTAGATATGACCTGAGATACATCCCGTCACAACATCATGATGCCCATCTCTGATTGCACAAAGAATGATTTTCTTGGATTGTTTAAATTCCCACTTGTGTTTTCTTTGATTGTTTCTACAGTGCCGGCTAAAAGTTCCCTGGCACAACCGTCTTTCTATAAAGGTGCATTTCAACGTCAGGGTTGGTTCTGTGCGTTCTCAGGTATTCAGATAGTGCCCTCTTCATCTCCTCAAACGTTCCATGTATTCTGATACTAGGATGTCACGCCTTACCTGATGCCAGTACTATTTGTGGCACTCAGTTTCGGCGTGGCAGTAGGCATGTAGGGATTCTGATGTCAGGATTGGACCTAACTGCCTCTTCCACCCTCTGGCCCTGTGCTGTGGCGCCCTGTCAATTACTACGTGTACCCTTCCAAAGTGTTGTTGCAGTGCCTTGAGATACAGGACAACATCTTTGAGTTGAAGTTGCCGTAGTGTCTACGTTAGACAAGCGCTTATCTTGACGGGTCCGCCTCACCGTTATCCAGCATTGCACGAATCGACTCCCTCATCTCCTCCGTATTCCCATGCAGCCTGTTGTCGGTGCCCCTGCGGATCATGCGCCACTGTATCTCCACTGGGTTGAGCTCCGGCGTGTACGGAGGAAGGTACCCAAGCACGCCACCGCCTCATGATCATCAGGATATTTTTTTACCGCGGCCGATTTGTGGTATCCGGCGTTGTCAAGGTACACCAAGATCCTGCCGAATCTTTTACGCAGCTCCTCTAGGAACCCGATAAAGCTCTCGCTGCCTGCCCTGTCTGCAAACCGGCAGACAAACCTCCCTGTGCAACGCGCCAAACGGGTGGAACCTTTTTCCTGACAGGCTGACAGGCGTCGTCACCGGCATGCCGATCGGGTGCCACCCGTTCTGGGTGTTCCACTGCATTTGGGATCCCTGCTCAAAATTCTCTACAAGAATGCCGATCGGGTGCCACCCGTTCTGGGTGTTCCACCCTATGATGTAAGACGCCTCATCTAGGGCAATGGCCTGTATCCCCTAGCCGCGTGGTGTAGTGTCTAGGTTACATGTTGGAACATCTTGGCAGACTACTTGGCTAGAGAATACTATTCGTTGTGTTTCAATTTTAGACCAAGTCACTACGTCCACAATGATGACTTGGACCCGCATCTGTCAGGACCTGCAATCAGGTCTGTCCGCAGCTGCCTGAGCTGTTCTGGCGTGAGCTTGCACGATGCGCCCAGCTTTGTCTCGTCGTGTATGCCGCCAAGGCCGTCCCTTACAGCCCGTCCCGGCCAGTCGCGTATGGCAAGTATGGTCTGCTAAGGGAGTCAGCTATGGCATACACTGACATTTCCTCCTTTCTCATAATTATGAAAATAGTGAATATGAAGGTCATATTTTGTAGTTATGGCATACACTGACATTCCCTCCTTTCTCATAATTATGAAAATAGTGAATATGAAGGTCATATTTTGTAGTTATGGCATACACTGACATTCCCTCCTTTCTCATGGCGTATGCCAAGAGTCGGTCTTTTGCCTTGGGATTCCTCTCTTCTTTGTGCATCCGGTGCAGCCGCGCCGGACCGATGCCACTTAGGAAACCGCATTCGGCAAGCGTCTTTTTTGATTTAACCATGCAATATGACAGATGTCCTGTGATCCATACGTTTCGATCAGTCTTTGTTGACAAAATGATAAGTGATTATCAATCGGGATCACTACGCATTGTGTACCTTATCAAGATCAAGAGATCCAATTACGTTGTACCCTGCTTTCGCTCCACGGTCATACTACTTGCCCTGGATGAGACATCACACATCAAGGGCGGATTACGTTGTACCCTGCTTTCGCTCCACGGTCATACAGGATAATACAAATAGATGTCATGTGGGTAATACTTGACAAGGATGGCGCATAAATGAAAGATTATGAACATGTCATAGTCTGGCTGGATTATTTCAACAAGAATCTAAAAAAATCCAAAGGAAGAAGACTAGGATTAGAAAAATGTGTTTTTGCTCCATCATTAAAAGAATTGATGGACGCGGCAAGAGGTGCAGGATTTGAAATTACTGATCATAATGAAAAGGTGAGATTTCCAAAAAGGCCATTTGTAAGATCAGGTTACATTGTCTTGCCAAAAGGATCCCCCAAGACAAAAATTCTTAACAAAATTTCAGAAAAACTTGTAACCAAAAGGTCCAAACAGTCAAGGTGAAATCAAATCTAGCTTGTTGCTAAAGTAAAATTGACAGAAGCCTATGATAAGGATGCCATACTAGTACTTTTAATTGCAGGAGGTAGGCGAAATAATGCACCTAGCCGGTAGTGGCAGGGTAATCATTCAGCTATCCAACAAGTTAGCTGAGGGACAGATACTCTGCGACGAGAAAGGGACTAGAGTTGCCAAAGTAATGGAATTGATTGGCCCAGTAAAAAGGCCGTTTGCATCAGCTACTCCATTAACAAACAACATTAAGAAATACGTTGGCAAGAGCGTTTTTGCAACTGAATATTCTCCTGACAATTCAAAGAAAAAATATGGGAAAAGAAAAAAATGAACACACTAGAAACACAAAGCTGTCCTGAATGCCAAGCGTCACTAGTTGACGACATGCAGAACGGCGAAATAGTCTGCTCGACTTGCGGCATTGTTGTCGCAGACCAGATGGCAGATTACGGTCCAGAGACAATTAGTTCGAATCTTGAAGACAAGATGAGGCTTGCAAGAGCTACCGGACAAACAACTTATTCCCAGCATGATTTGGGAATTGCCACCGAGATTTCTATCAGTTCAAAAGACTTTAGTGGAAAAGCAATTAACCACGAAGTTGCAAACCAGATGCACAATCTCAGGAAGTGGCAGCAAAGAGTACGAGTTTCCACACCGAGGGAAAGAAGGCTTGCAAATGTTTTATCAAAAATGGGTGAGACATGTAACGGCCTAGGACTCTCAAAAAATGTTTTGGAAACTGCTTCTATGATATACAGAAACTTGGACGGACATGTTGATGTGAAGGGAAAGTCGGTAGTTAGCATCACAGCAGCTACAATTTACATGGCATGCAAGCAATGCAACGTAGTAAGATCACTAGAAGAAATTTGCCAAGGAATTTGTCCGCCAAAAGATGTCAAATCAAAGGTTAAACTTGCAGCTAGATACTACAGAACCATGGTAATGGAGATGGGGCAACTAACTGCTCCAGTAGTTACCATGGACAAATACATCTCAAAGATAGCAAACATGACTCAAACCGAGGCTAGGGTAGAGAGACTGGCCTTGGAAATCGCTGAAAAGACTAAAGACAGCAGCATGACAGATGGCAAGGCCCCAAACGGCATTGCATCAGCATACCTCTACGTAGCGTCGATTCTGCTAGGACAAAATATCCTACAGAGAGACGTATCAAGCATTGCTGGAGTCACAGAGGTTACTATCAGAAACAGGTGTAAAGAGATTCTGACAAGCTACAAACTCAAAATTACGTTGAGGCCATCTCTGGCCAAAATTTAATTTGGCTTCCGCCACACATCCCCCCCCTTTTTCTTCCTTTCATTTACTATGATCCTCGTTAGGATCAGCTAAATTTCGTCGGCATTATATATAGAGGCAAGCCAAAACGCAACGTGGCAGTTTTAGAAATTAAGGATCTCCACGTAACAAGAGATGGCAAGGAAATTCTCAAGGGAGTCAATTTAAAAACAGGTCCGGGCGAAGTTCACGCCATTATGGGACCAAACGGTTCCGGAAAAAGTACGCTGGCATACACGTTGCTTGCTCACCCAAAATACGAAGTAACCAAGGGGGATATTTTGTTAGACGGTGAAAGTATTCTGGAATTAACAGCAGATCAAAGGGCCAAAAAAGGGTTGTTCCTTGGTTTTCAATATCCGACAGAGGTTTCAGGCGTTGGTTTTTCACATTTTCTAAGAACAGCATACAATTCCCTAAGCAAGGCGTTAAAAGGCGACAATAGAGAAGTCTTCATCACTGTTAGGGAATTCCAAAAATACCTAAAAGAGAATCTAGAGAAGGTGGGACTAAAAGAAGAATTCCTCGCAAGATATCTAAATGAGGGGTTTTCTGGTGGGGAGAAGAAACGTGCAGAAGTTCTACAGATGGCAGTGCTAAAACCAAAAATTTCAATTTTGGACGAACCGGATTCAGGATTGGATATTGATGCGGTTCAGGCAGTTGCAAAAGCAATTAGTCAAGTAACCGGAAAGGAATCTACAGTGATTGTAATTACCCACTATGCAAGAATTCTCAAGTTCTTGGACAAATTAGATTTTGTTCACGTATTTGCAAAAGGACAAGTTCTCAAAACAGGAGATTCGAGTCTTGCAGACAGATTGGAACAAGATGGCTACGACTGGGTTGTAGAGCAAGCGGCACCACAGCAATAGTCAAAGCTCATCCCATGAATCCACAAAAGATCTAGTTTTTGTTTAAATAAGGTTTCAAAGTTTAGAAGACATGTCAAAAGCAGAAGAACAATATTATTTCAATTTCTCATTTTTCAAAATTGATCCTAAATGGAGATGGATGGCAGATTTGGCAAAGGAAGAATCAGCCAAAGAGGTTGAAATTGTTTTAAGCAATGCAAAGATAGGATACAGGTCATACTCCAACTTAGGATTAAGGGAGGATTCGGATTTTTTGCTGTGGTTTGTAGCAAAATCAATTGAAGAGATTCAATCGGTAATTGAAAAATTGTACAAAACGGTTTTTGGAAAATACATTGTCCCATCAATGACATATCTTTCCTGTACTAGACCGTCAATCTATGTTCAGAGTGGCGCAAGAGAACATGGCTTTATCACAGGCAGGGAGCCAAAGAAACATGTCATAGTGTATCCATTTACAAAAACAAGGGAGTGGTATTTACTGCCTCAGAGTAAAAGACAAAAGATCATGGATGAGCACATCCAAGTCAGTAAAAAATATCCACAAATTGTTCTCAATACAACATACTCTTTTGGAATTCATGACGAAGACTTTATGCTGGCATTTGAAGTCGACGATATCAGGGACTTTCAGGATTTGATCATGGATCTTAGGGAAACAGAGGTTTCATCATATGTAAAAAATGACATTCCGATGATTGTGTGTGTCAAAAAGGAGATTGCTCCCCTAATTTCCAGCCTAGGTTAAAGACACCCAAGGGTCATCATCACAGGCATAAATCGGATAAACATAAATGATCAAATCAAAAAATGAGCCTAGTTGAACTACAACAGGTTGGGAAAATCAGGCGTCAAGGTATCAGAACTAGGATTTGGCGCATGGTCGATTGCACTCGATTGGTGGGGTAGGAAAATTGAAGAAGATGAGGCAAAAAGAATGCTCAAGAAGGCATACGATGTTGGGATAAACTTCTTTGAGACAGGAGACATGTATGGAAAGGGTAAGAGTGAGAAGATAATCGGTGAGGCATTCAAAGATATGCGCGATGAGATTGTTATTTCAACAAAATACGGCTATAACTTTGAGAGGGTCGAACAGGTAGGACACAGTGAATTGCCCCAACAATTTGATGAAGAGTTTACAAGAAAAGCATTAAGAAACAGCCTAGAAAGATTACAGACAGATCATATCGACATGTACGGATTGCACAATCCCAAGTTAAACCACATCAGAGATGAGTCAATTTTCAACGTGTTAGACAGCCTCGTCAGAGAAGGCTCAGTTAAGACATGCCAAGTGGCACTAGGCCCTGCAATCGGCTGGATGCAGGAGGGATTAGAAGCGATGAACAAGCCAAACGTCAGTGCGGTTCAGACAGTTTACAATATTTTAGAGCAGACGCCAGGAAATGAATTGATGAGAAAGGCAGAAGAAAACGATGTTGGAATCTTAACCAGAGTCCCTGAGGCATCAGGCATTCTAACTGGCAAAGTTACGATGGATACGAAGATTGATGAAAAGGATCACAGATCAGTCAGAAAAGGAGAATGGATTAAAGAGTCATTGCAAAAAGTAGAGCAACTAAGACCGATTGCAGAAAGAAACGGATTAAACATTACCGAGCTTGCAATGAAATTTATCATGACAAAGAAAGGATTTGCATCGGTCTTGCCGACTGTAGTTAGTGAGGAGGAGATTGTCAATTATGCAGAAATTACGGACGGCCAATACATTCCGGAATCTGATATGAGGGAGATTGCTGAGTTATACGACACCTGGCCATCATACGAATTAAAGGCAACCCCACAAGCAAGTTAACATACAAATGAATTACGTCGTAGATCACAATAACAGGACACGTAGAGTCATGAAGGAATGAAGCTTGACAGGACTTGCCACATGGCAACGTAGTCAGCACACATGAGTCAGAGATTCAAAGTAGGGACAAAACCTGCCAAGACTGACCATATGGCAATAGGGGAGGTTGCCAAAAGATCAAAGACAAAGAATGGCCTCCAAACTCAGGAAAAGTCAAACGCCACGCAGTTGAATGTATGCAGGGATTCCGACACGACTGGTCAAGCAACTTGCCATCAATCTGTCAAGACAGGATGAGAAACCGCCTTGCAGGTTGGCAAGCAACCACGCAGTGCCATTGCAAATAAATGGCCAACATTTCTGTTCAATCCACGTAGCAAGAAGGATGGACTAAATCTAAGATGCAGTAACTGCCTCTTCCAAGCTGAAACTGTTCTCAACGAAATATTCTACTCTTGTTTTCTTAAATTCGCGAGAGCTAAACAGGATTCGGTAATCATCAACATGGATTTGATCTTGAATGGTTTTTGCCATTTCATTGGCTTCGTCATGAGTTTTGCAGTGAATCATGGAGAAAACGTTGTATGGCCAGTCCGGATACGTCGGGCGCTCATAACAGTGACTTACTTGTGGAAATGCGCCTAATTTCGTACCAACCTCAGATATCCTACCTTCAGGAACTCTCCAAACTATCATCCCATTGGCAGTAAAGCCTACCTGCCTGTGTCTCAAAATTGCGGCAAATCTTCTCATGACGCCAATCTCTTCATAATGCTTCATTTTTTTAAACAGTTTATTTTCTGAAATTCCCAGATTGTTTGCAGCTTTGACAAATGGCTCATCTATAATCTCCATATCTTTTTGAAGTTCTCTGACAAAATCCCTGTCTTCCCCGGTAGGTTCAAACTTTACATTTTTGATCTCCTTTCTTTCTTCTGTCGGAGCAACCTCATACTTTTTTCCGTCAACCATATCCAGCTTTACACCAATTTTGAACAATTGTAATGTGGGAAGCATTCTTACCCTCCTGATTCCTTGAAGAACGTTGAACTTGTCCAATTCAGTTTTAAGATCAGAGTCAGGAGGAACAGCCAAAGTAAACCAAAGGTTGAACTCATGATCACGCTCATAGTTATGACTGACACCGGGATGGCGATTGATTTGACTTGCGACGTATTCCAGTTTGTCAGATTCGACTTCCATTGCAACAAGGGAGCTTGTGTAGCCTAATTTGCGAGTATCGAAGATTGCACTAAGTTGTCGTAAAACGCCGATTTCCTTGAGATTGACCAGTCTTTCCTTAACTACGGATGCGGTTGTATTAAATTTCTTTGCAATTGCATCAAAAGGTCTGGTAACTAGAGGAAAGGTCCACTGGATCTCATTGAGTAGTTCTTTGTCCAATTCGTCGATAGGAGCCACATCAGAAGCACTTGTCTCTTCAATTAAAAACGTAGCTGGTGTTTTGACTCCTAGTTTTTAATAAATAAATAGGAACTAAAGGGGAATTGATCGTTGATAGTTGATCTTAGCCTCCAAAACAAGATCATAGTCGTTATTGGGGCAGGAAGAGAAGCTGAGAAAAGAATTTCATCACTAATCAAAGAGGAATGTCAGATTACCGTCTTTGCTACTAAGATTAGCCCCTTAATTGACAAGCTAGCAAAGAACAAAAAAATAAAAGTTAAAAAACAAAAAATTTCAGATACGAAATTCATCACTCAAGTTAAGCCAGACTTGATTGTTGCAACCACGGATGACAGAGAAATGAATGAGAGAATCATCAGGGATGCCAAAAGGAAAAAAATCACCGTATACAGTTCTGATAACCCAGAGCAGAGTGATTTTTCGAATCCTGCAGTAATTGATTTTGAAAGAACCATTCAGGTTGCAATCTTTACGGGAGGACAAAGTCCTGTAATGTCAAAAAAATTAAGAGTCAAATCAGAGAAGGCTCTCAGAACAATTATCAAAAAAGAGGACATCGGGCAGGTTAAAATTCAAGGGATCGCCAGAAGAATCGCAAAAGATACCATTTCCAGCCAGCAAGATAGGAAAAAGTACCTGCACAGCATCATAAATGATGATGGCATTGATCAGTTAATAAAAGACGGTCAGTTGAAAAAGGCTGAAAAGCGGGCAGTAAAAATACTCGGAAAGTGGAGATGAATCAAAATATCATAAATGCGCGTGTGACCTTTCGTAACTCTCCAATCCACATTCTAGAGCAGTTTACCATAAAAGATATGCATGGTGCTTATGAGAAATTCAAAGAAGAGTCAGGGCTAGACGAATGTGTAATAATTCAAACATGTAACAGAATTGAGCTGTTCGGAAAATCAAAATCCGGTGATCTGGAAAAAATCAGAAAGACATGGGCCAGTCTGACAGGGCTAGAAGAAGAGGCGTTCAAAGAGAACGTCAAAGTCGTTGAAAATCAGGAAGCTCTTCATCACTTGCTAAAGCTTACCTCAGGATTAGATTCGATGGTTTTAGGGGAGGAACAAATTCTCGGACAGATAAAAAATTCCATAGCATCGGCAAGAGAGTCTAAAGCTTCAGGACAGCACCTCAACGCTTTATTTGACAAGGCAATTCGAATAGGAACAAGAATTAGAAAATCCAGTGGCATAGGCAAGGGTGGAATTTCCGTGGGTTCTATGGCAGTAAAACTTGCAGAGGAAAACATTGACGAACTAAAAACAAAGAGGACGTTGCTGATAGGGACGGGAGAAATTTCAACTCTTGTAGCAAAATCATTGCAGAGAAGGGGCTATGCATTTGATGTTACAAGTAGGACGCTAGAAAGATCACAGACATTTTGCCAGACCATGGGAGGCAATTCCGTCAGATTTGAAGAAATTATTTCAGGATTTAAAAATTATGATGCGTTATTTGTAGCGACAACTGCGCCATATTTTCTTGTGACGTTTGACAGGATTACAAAGGCAATGAAGGATAAGAAAAACGGAATGATGATTTTAGATTTATCAAATCCCCGAACGGTAGACGAGAGGGTGGCCACAGTAGAAGGAGTCAGACTGATGAACCTGGATCAGATTGCAGAGATGGTAGAAAAGAACATTGCCGCACGACAAAACATGGTAAAAACCGTTGAAAGCATGATTGACGAAGAGGTGCTTGCATTGGAGGCCTCAATGAAAAGACTGGATGCAGAACCGCTTGTAAGTGATGTCTTTAAGAACATAGACTTGCTACGGGAAAAAGAGCTTCAAAAGGCACTTAGCATGCTAGAGGAAAAGGATAAAGCCAAGATCAAGATTATAGATGAGCTTACCAAGGCAATAGTAGAAGGCATAGTATCGACTCCAATGAACAATATCAGAAAAGCTTCGGAACAGGGCAATCATGATATGATCGAGCTTGCCAACAGACTGTTTGACTATAAAAGACAGAAGCAGTCAGACTAGAATTATATTTTACCCAAAGGAATATCCATGACATGTCATTTCCCACAAGGCGTCTACGAAGACTAAGAGTCTCAGAAAAAATGAGAGAACTGGCACGGCAGACCACGGTGACGCCCAAGGATCTCATCTGCCCGGTATTTGTACAGGAGGACCTGAAGACTCGAGTCAAAGTCAAGTCAATGACAGAGATTGAAAGGTTGCCATTAGAGGACGTAAATGACGAAGTCGGGGCAATTAGCGATCTTGGAATTCCAGCAATCATGTTATTTGGCATTCCAAGTCAAAAGGATGCGTCCGGGACATCGGCATTTGACAAGAACGGAATTGTCCAGAAAGCAATTTCACAGATCAGAGGGAGTTTTGACGACAGAATAGTAATTATGGCAGATGTGTGTTTATGCCAATTCACATCTACCGGACACTGTGGAATAATTCATGGGAACAAAATTGACAATGATGCAAGTCTAAACACTCTGACAAAGATTGCAGTCAGCCAGGCCAAGGCAGGAGTAGATACTGTGTCACCATCAGCAATGATGGATGGTCAAGTAGCTGCAATTAGAAAGGCACTAGATGATGAGGGATTTGTCGATGTCTCCATAATGTCGCACTCGGCAAAGCATCGATCAAACTTTTACTCGCCATTCAGAGATGCAGCTGAATGTGCCCCAAAATTCGGCGATAGAAAGACATATCAGGTTCCTTACACCAACGACAGGGAATCTATGATGGAAGTAGAATCAGACATCAGTGAGGGGGCAGACATCGTAATGATAAAACCGGCATTATCATATTTGGATTTGATTGCTAAGACAAGAAGAGAGTTCAACATTCCGGTTGCAGCATACAGCGTTTCAGGAGAATATGCTCTAGTAAAGGCGGCATCGCAACTAGGACTTGTAGATGAGAGAGGGGTTACAGAGGAGATTCTTCACTCAATCAAGAGGGCAGGAGCTGATATGATAGTCACATATTTTGCAAAATCAGCGTCATCGGCATTTCTTCAGGAATCATGAGAAACGACGAGCGTTTTGAAGTAGAACGGGCATTTGACCTGCTTCCACACGTAATTGGTGCCAGTTGGGCTTCTGTATGGTTTAGAATGAAGGGAACCAGAAAACCTTCAAGAGAAGAGTTCAGGGAAAAGGTGTTAGAGTTTCTAAAGAAGGCAGAACCTGCCTTTGAGTCCTATCCAGATGAAGAAGAATTTACGCAGATAAGAAGATACATCAATTTTAGAAAGGAAGAAGAATATGCAAAGATCATTTCAGGCCTGAACAAGGAGATTGAAAAGAGATACGACAGATACGTAGACTATGGATGAATTTCCAGTTTTAGCATCTTTAGATATTCTTTAAGGATTCTTGTCCGCCTTTTTGCCTCCAGCTTTCCAGATCTTGTATTCATCAGGGACTCCAATCCCAGTAATTTTTGGAAAAAGTGGTCCAAAGTCCATGTTTTGTCATCAGGACTCCGATATTTACAGAAGGGATCATCAGTATTGTAAAGCGGCCGTTTTAACGATCCTCCGGTTGAAAACGCTCTTGCAATTCCGATTGCACCAATTGCATCCAATCTATCTGCATCCTGTAAAATTTTACCCTCCAGCGTTTTGGGAATTCGGCTTCGAGAAAAGCTATGATCACGAATCGCATCGGTGATTGTAATAATTTCGCTTTCCGTAAAAGAAAATTTCCGTAAGAGTATTTTAGATTTTTTAGCACTCTGTACAGATGATTGTTTTGAACGTCTGTCAGATTTGGGATACGAGGCAATATCGTGTAATAATGCAGCACTGAGTACCAATCTTTTGTCAGCTTTTTTTTCTTTTTTGCAGATTTTTTCTGCATTTTGGCACACTCTCATTACGTGCTCATAGTCATGTGCGGGATCACCGTTGTCCATAATTTTTTTAACTTCATTTTTTAGAGAATTCGAGACTTTCATAATCGCCATACCTTCGGTTTGACAAATCCTAACTTTCTTTGAGTGATTAATTGTGTCCAATTGACGGATGCAAAGAATACCAAAATTCCAATTCCAGCGGCATCTATCAACAAAATTCCTGTTAATTGATCCTCAAAGATTTCAAGGAAGGGTCTAAGAGCTGCGTTTCCAAAATTTATCATTACAACATATGAGACAGTTCTCCCAAGCCAAAATCCCACGTATATGCCAATGCTTTTTGCACGCATCAATCCATATGAAATAAACAGGAAATTACTTGGAAGTGGCGTAGCGCCAAACAAGAAAGATGCGACAGCATAGCCATATTTTTTCTTGTTTAGATAGTCACCAACAATGTTAAGATTAGATTTTTGTTCTTCAGAAACAAATTTTCGAAACGATCCGCTAATTTTTTTGAGAAAAAATCGTCCAATTGTGGCGCCGGTGGCGCCGACCATCGCCAAGACAACAACATTTAAGCTTGGATCAAGCAGGTAAAAAGAAGTCAAAACGACCCAGCTTGGCGGCATAAGGATTGGTGAGGCATTGACTCCAACTAAGACCAAAAAAATTCCAAAATAGGATAATTCTCCAAAAATTTCAAAGATGTCGGCCATCTTGTAGATGTTATCATGTTCTGTGTTTCTAAACCCTTGGATCAGGATTTTGTCACAAAGAAATTTCAAATTGTGTGGAAAAAATAAAAAAATTACATATTTTTGAGAATGGTAATTATGGATTGTAAGAAATTGGATCAATCATGCAATATATTTATAAGCAATTTGTGCCTAATTTTAGGCATGACTGAGACAGTTTGGAAGTGTTTTAGGTGTAACCTGTCTTTCAAGGAGGAAAGACTAGCAGAGATACATAAGCAAATCTCAAGACATGCTGTTTCCAAAGTTAAAGCAATTGTTGCTTAATAGGAGTGTGCGGCCCGTCCACAACCATGCGCCCCCGTCTTCCAGTTTCCAAAGTTAAAGCAATTGTTGCTTAATAGAAGAGTGTGTGAGTCTTTTTACAATTTTAAATTAATTAGTGCAGAGGGTGGGATTTGGACCCACGAACTCCTAAGAGAAGGGATTTCTTATTTTGAAGATCTTGAGTCCCTCTCGGTTGACCGGGCTTCGATACCTCTGCAATGAGAATTTGTATTGTCCGATATTTTTCAATTTCTATCTTGCAACCAAATGTAGTCGGTTAAGCCAGTTTGGACAATTTCAACTAATTATACAAGATTTATCAAGTTATTGAAAAATATACAATATACAAGCCATGAGCTTCCATTTTTTACAAATTCTTTCATGTGGCTTGACCGATTACAATCAAATCTATTGCGTTAAAGTTAGGATAGCCTAATTTTATGGAATAGGTAAATGGTTTTTTGTGACCTGTTTCAACCTGCCTAGATTTAGGAAAATCGGCCAAAAATGACTTGGAAAAACAGGTTGTGCAATAAACTAGTTTTTTGATAAAACTTATAATCGTGCGAGCCTGACTCAAAAATACATGACAGAGTTCGTACCAATTTCAAAAGTAAAGGAAATGCGAAGAGGAATTAATGTAGAGGCCAAAGTCAAGAGTAAAGGAGATCCAAGAACTGTCAACCTCAAAAGAGGAGGAACAGCTGATGTCTGTGACGTAGTTATTGGTGACGGTGAAACTGAAGGTGACCAAATAAAATTGACATTGTGGGGCGACGACATAAAAGCAGTTAATGTAGGAGATGTCGTGGTTATCACAAATGGATATACTAATGAATTCAAGGGAGAAGTCTCATTAGCTAAGGGCAAATTTGGACAGATGGAAGTAAATCCTTAATAGTTTTTTTATTGTTTCGACTATTTTTCAAATCAGCTAAAATTACAATAGGTCCAACTATAGAAATAATCATTCCAAAATTAGCAAAAATCCCGACATGATCAAAGGCAAGTTCTCCTCCCCTCCAGAAGTGTTATGTTGTTCTTGAGCAGTATTCTAGTGCAGTCGTGATGTGACATGACTAGCAGGATGTTTGCAGTCGCTTCAATGATGTATTTGTAAACCTACGTCATATGCATGGTTAGAATTTGTCCACACATGCTTTGGCCTCCTTCTTTCTTGCAGGATTATTTGGATCTCAACGTTGTGCTTGTGTCATAGCCACGGATACACCAATCAAAGAATGTCCACATTTGGGAAATTTGACTACTCACGAATTGATGATGGGGGTGTAGAAATTAAAATGATTACGATCTCAAAAATTGCAACGATAGTGCTGAGTTTAATCATAAGATGATCAAAAACTCAGACCTGCATTAACGTAAGAATAGAGATGGGAAACTAGTGGCTAGATTTCTTAGGTGCTGTTCTTTTCTTAGGTGCTGTTCTTTTCTTAGGTGCTGTTCTTTTCTTAGGTGCTGTTCTTTTCTTAGGTGCTGTTCTTTTCTTAGG
>RKRY01000102.1 GCA_007571135.1 Candidatus Nitrosopumilus sp.
CAGCACCAGCTTGTCCTTCAGCACCAGCTTGTCCTTCAGCACCAGCTTGTCCTTCAGCACCAGCTTGTCCTTCAGCACCAGCTTGTCCTTCAGCACCAGGTGGAGGAGATGCGTTTTTGTAAAGCTCAATTGTTATTTCATTAACAAGTGTTTGTAATGCTTCAAGTTTTGGTTTTAATTCTTCAGGTTCTTTGTCAAGAGCTTCTTTAACTTCCTTTACGGCATCAGTAATTTTGATCCCCTGTTCTTGAGAGATTTTATCTTTTAAGTCATGATTGACTAATTTTTCTGTAGTGTAAATATAACTCTCAGCTTCATTCTTTAGATCAATTTTTTCTTTCTTTTTCTTATCCTCATCAGAGAATTTTTCAGCATCTTCTTTTAGTTTTTCAATCTCTGCTTCAGAAAGTTTTGAAGAAGATTCAATTGTTATCTTTGCTTCTTTTTGAGTTCCAAGATCCTTTGCAGTTACATTAATGATTCCGTTTGCATCAATGTCGAATTTGACTTCAATTTGTGGAACACCACGTGGTGCAGGTGGGAGATCAGTTAGGTTGAAGCTTCCTAAAGAAACGTTATCAGTTGCCATTGGACGTTCACCTTGAACAACATGAATTGTAACAGCGGTTTGGTTATCTGCTGCTGTTGTGAAAACCTTACTTTTTGAAGTAGGAATGGTGGTGTTTCTTTCAATCAGGGGCTCCCTAACGCCTCCTAAGGTCTCAATTCCCAAAGTTAATGGTGTTACATCAAGTAAGACGATATCACTTGCAACATCTCCTGCTATAATACCAGCTTGGATTGCGGCGCCCATAGCAACTGCCTCCATTGGATCAACACCGGATTCGGCTTCTTTTCCAACTACTTCGCTAACAAATTTTCTTACTAGAGGAATTCTAGTTGGGCCTCCAACCATTACAATTTTGTGTACATCAGATGGAGATAGTTTAGCATCCTCCAATGCTTTAAGAATTGAAGGTTTACAGCGTTCAACGATAGGTCCAATTAATTCATCAAGTTTTGCCCTAGTAATTCTCAATTCTAGATTTTTGGCACCACTTGAAGGATCATGAGCAATAAATGGTAAATTAACATCTGTTTCCATTACTGTAGATAATTCAATTTTGGCTTTTTCAGCTGCCTCTTGGATTCTTGTCATTGCAGTTGAATCTTGTGTTAAATCTACACCCTCTTTTTTCTTGAATTCATCTACAATGTAATTAATTACTGTCTTATCCATATCAGTGCCGCCTAACTGGGTATCGCCAGATGTACTCATTACCTCAAAGACACCTCCGCCCATTTCCATAATTGTTACATCTAAAGTACCGCCGCCAAAATCAAAGACTAGGATTTTCATGTCCTCTTTTGTTTTGTCTAATCCAAATGCAAGAGATGCAGCAGTAGGCTCATTAATTATTCGTACTACATCCAAACCTGCAATGGTTCCAGCATCCTTAGTTGCTTGACGCTGATTATCATCAAAATATGCAGGAACGGTGATAACAGCCTTTTCTACAGTTTCTCCGACAAATGCCTCTGCATCTTTTTTGATTTTTTGTAAAATATATGCAGAAATTTGTTGAGGTTTGTAATCTTTATCCTGAATTTTAAAAACATGATCAGAGCCCATTTTTCTCTTTGCTGCAACAATTGTGCTATCAGGATTTGTCACAGCCTGTCTTCTTGCCGGTTCACCGACTAGTAATTCCCCTTCCTTAGAAAATGCAACCACAGATGGGAATGCTTTACCGCCTACTGTGGCACCTTCAGCTGCAGGAATAATAGTTGGTTTTCCACCCATCATTACTGCGGCAGCAGAATTACTGGTTCCTAAATCAATTCCTATAACTTTAACCATTTTTAATCATCCTTTTTTTGAAATTTCCACTAGTGTCGGTCTTATGATTCTAGTTTGTGAAATATATCCTTTCCTGATCTCCTTAGTAATAGTGCTATCATCCAAATCGCCATCATGGATTACAGATATTGCCTCATGATAGTTTGGATCAAAAATCTCACCCAGTGCATCAATAGGCTTGACTTGATATTTTGCAAGTAACAAATCCATATTTTTTATAATCCCATCTAGGCCTTCAGTTTTAACATCACTTTCAGTGAATACTTGTTTTGCCCTTGCAAAATCATCATAAATTTTCAAGAAATCTAAGATTAATTCATCAACTTTTGCATTTACACCGTTTTCAATGTCGGACTGGGTTTTTTTTGATAGATTTTGAAAATCTGCCAAAACGTGTTTTAGTTTTTCTTCATACTCAACATTTTTTTCTTTTACCGATTCTAATTCCCTGTATAATTCAGCACAATTGTTTTCAGTAGGTTCGATTTTCTCATAATCTACATTATCGTTTGAAGCTACATTGACAGGAATTCCATCGGAATTTTCCTCTTTAGTCATAGTGTGGATTTTTAAAAAGCTAATTTAAATTATTAGTGAATAATTTCGCACAAAGGGTTTGCTTTAACTATGATTAAATTAGAATTTTGTTTTGCTTTTTCAACATGATTAAAATCATTTTGAGAACAAGCTACTACAATTGTAGTTTTATCGGAATGGAATAGATCAGGATTTGGATCTTCATAAGCTTCAACGTTTCCAAGATAATCTCGCAATCTGGAAGTTAGATTTTGCAACATCTCAATTTTGTCACCACGCATTGAATGTTGATCCAGAGTCCATGATAATGCAATTCTAGTTCTGCTAGCTTTTAGATCATTTTTCTTTAATGTGGAACGAATTACATCGATTAGACGTTTGATATACACATCAACTCCTTTAACGCTTCCATTAATCAAATACATCAAAGTATTGGCACCTTCAAAAGAGGCGCCCAGTGATTTAAGATCAAATAGACCTCCAACCATGTTATCCAGAAAGATATTTTGGAAATCATCAGAAGATAAATCATTTTTTGTAATGTCGTCTTGTACATATTTGCAAACTTCTAAAATACTGCACAGACCAGAGAATCTTGAAAGAATGTCGATTGCATGAAAATGCTCTGAGGAAGAAATCGCAACAAATTTTTTCTTTTTTTTGCCAGTGGCTAATAAATCAGAAAGTGTTGAATCCTCTTTTCCAGTAAATGATCCTATGATTTTTGGTTGTTGGTTTGAATCTTCTAAAGGGTAGTAAAAGTATGAAATTTGTTTTCCTACTTCAAGGCCAGTTACATGTTCTAGGAAGGAGATGTTTTCGTTATTTTCTCCAAATCCAGTTGGCAAAGTAAAGACTACGGCACTCTTCTTTTTTAATGAGGATATTGCATCTTTGAATTTCGAATGGATTTCAGTTTTGGTATCTTGACCAGTTTTTCTGATTCTCGGAGCAAAGAAAAGATATTGAGTTTTTGAGATGGCAACATCGATTGGCACCATTGCCAGCAATGGCTCATCTTCTTTTAGAGAAGAAACATTTGGGTAAGTTTTGGCAATTTCAGCGTTTAAAGAGATCGCAGAGGGTGTTGATTCATCAATAATGTGCACGTCTGCACCTTTAATTGCCATCTGAGATGCAATTGCATATCCCTCAGTACTTAATCCGTAAACAACAACTTTTGCTCTCCCCATGATACTTCGGCTATGTATTGGACCAAGAAAAACTTATTAAACTTACCAAAAGTTGGTTGAATGCTTGAAGATATGGATAGATATTCTGACTCCAAAACAATTGGTGTTTGCTGAGCCAATTATTGAAAGATTGGGTAAAAAACACAAGATTTTACGTACGTCAAGAGATTATGATGAAGTTTCAAAATTAGCCAAAGTTCGCCGTTTTAGCCTTGTAAACGTTGGAAAACACGGTGGAGGTAGCAATCTAGGCAAACTGGAATCTAGTGTATCAAGAATGCAAAGACTGACAAAAAAAATCAAGACATTTAAGCCAGAAATGGTAATAAGTTTTTGCTCTCCAGAAGCTGCAAGAATCTCTTTCGGATTAGGAATTAAGCACATAGCATTTTGTGACGCTCCACATGCCGAAGCAGTGATGAAGTTAACCCTTCCATTAATTCAGAAGCTATTGATCCCTTCATTCATTCCAAAGAAAGAATTTGCAAAATTTGGAATTAGTGAAAGAGACATTATTCCGTACAAAGCAATTGATGGCTATGTGACAATTAAGAGAAAGGCCAAGGATAAAAAAACCCCATTCAAGAAAAACAATAAAAAAAATATTTTGATTAGAATGGAAGAGGAAGAAGCAGCGTATACCTCAAGATCAAGTAAGATAATTCCAATTATCAAAAAAATAATTGAAGAATTTGAAAATGAGAATATAGTGATTTTGGGAAGATATACAGATCAGATTTCCAATCTTAGAAAGGTGGTAGGAAATAAAGTCAAAGTAACAAAAATGGAGTTTGATGGCAAAAATATTTTAGAAAATACAGATGTTTTCGTTGGTTCAGGAGGAACAATGACAGTAGAATCGGCATTATTGGGAATTCCAACAATTTCCTATAGCGCTGCTCCAAACGTCAATGAAAATTATTTGGCCAAGAGGCACATAGTGATAATAGAGACAGAACCGCAAAAAGTTGCAAATAATATTAAAAAGATGTTAGAAAATACCAATAAAGATTATCGGAGACGGGCCAAGAAGATCTTATCTGAAATGGAAGATCCCATCCAAAAATTGGATAAATTAATTAGAAATTTGTAAAATATACAAGTTCTAATAAAAAGTTCATTAAGGGAGCTAGCGTGTTTGATTTAGCAGCCCGATAGTGTAGAGGTCAAGCATATGGGCCTTTGGAGCCCGTGACGGCAGTTCGAATCTGCCTCGGGCTATTTAAACAGTTCATCTCAAAGATGAGGTTGTGGAATACGGAAAGTAGTTGCCCCCTATCCTGCATGGTGTTCCTCCCCCGTCTCCCCTTCTATCACTGTTTCCCCCTTGGGCGGCATCTTTCTTGCAAACGCCTGCACCGGCGTCTCC
>RKRY01000081.1 GCA_007571135.1 Candidatus Nitrosopumilus sp.
CCTTGGTTTTTCACGGCATATCGGGATGCGCCGTGGTCATGCCTTTCGATCAGTCTTTGTCGGCACAATGATAAGTGATTGTTAATCCTAAACACTACGCACCGCTAAATAGATAATCTTGGCCAGAAACAAACTTGAAAAACAAGCTGTGTAACAGCTGGCAATCTGTACCTTTTTTAAAGGAGGCCCAAGTTGAACAGTCATGTATTCTGTAATTTTAACAGAATTGGGAATTTCAGTGTTCAATGACGGGAAGATGGAAAAGGCGTTTGGATTCAATGACGCAGTACAAGATTATCTTGAAATCAAAAACAAGGAGGCAAACTTGGGTGAATTGATTAGTTTTTTAGGTTCAATCCAAAGAGGGGTTACGGTTAGTGATGATTCGCTATTGGCCATTTTGAAGAAAAATTCCATCGATTCACGATTAATGGATTCCGAGGAACGTGAAAGGGTCCAATCATCAAAACCCGAAATAATTGTCGAGTCAGGTTTTGCAAGTAGCCTGCAAGACGCATTCGGAAGACTAAGGGATTTTGCTTTAGGCGTCTCATCTTCAAAGATTTCCAAAGTTTCAGAAAGTCCGGATCTGCACATAATTCAGGCAATTAACTCACTTGACGAAATTGACAAGATCGCAAACGTGCTTAGTTCAAGATTACGGGAGTGGTACGGATTGCATTTTCCAGAAATTGACAACATGATTGACAGTATCAACGGGTATGCACAAACTGTAATGGCAGGAAAAAGAGATTCCCTGACCAAGCAAGTTTTTGAAGATGCGGGTTTTCCTGAATCCAAAGTTGAGATGCTGTCATTGATTGCATCAAAAAGCCGGGGGGGAGACATCTCAGATGTAAATTTGACCATCGTCCAGTCAATTGCAAGTCAGATCCTAGACCTTCATGGCCTACGAAAGAGGCTTGAAGACCATATCGAATCAGAGATGGCAGCCATTGCACCAAACCTTTCGGCAATTCTTGGAACTGCAGTAGGTGCTAGGATTTTGGGCAGGGCTGGCAGTTTGAAGAGGCTGGCAGGACTTCCTGCAAGCACAATCCAAGTATTGGGTGCAGAAAAGGCACTGTTTAGATCATTGAAAACGGGTTCCCAGCCGCCAAAGCACGGGCTGTTATTCCAACATGCCATGGTTCATGCCGCACCGCGGTGGCAAAGGGGAAAGATTGCACGTGCAATTGCAGCCAAAGCCGTGATCGCCGCTAGGATTGACGTGTATGGCAGGGGATTAAACGAGACACTACTTGACAAGCTCAACATAAGGGTTGACGAAATTGGCAAAAAGTATGAGAGTCCAGCTGAAAAGGATGTTGGAGGACCCCGGCAATTTAGGCGGAATGGTGGTAACCCTAGATACAATCCAAGACGAGACAGTCTGGACAGACCAAGCAAAGTCAGAGATTCTAGGTATCCGGGCAGAGGAAGCAAAGACGGGCAGGGACCAAAGAACAAGAGCAAAAAGAGAAAAAAGTTTGGAAGGCGAAAAAGCAAAAGATAACCAGTCATTTTTCTGGATAAAGTCAGACGGCCAACGAAGACTTGCCACTGAAAATTTGGTTCCAGGAAACCAAGTATACAGGGAAAAGCTAATTTTAAAGAACGGAGTCGAGTACAGGTTATGGGATCCGTTTAGAAGTAAATTGGCTGCGGCCATAATGAACGGATTAGACGACTTTCCATTTGAAAACAAATCGAGAATTCTCTACCTTGGAGCGTCTACTGGAACAACCGTAAGTCATATCTCAGACATTGTTGGCCCAAGCGGAATTGTTTTTGGCGTTGAGCATGCAAGTAGGGTCGCTAGGGATTTTTTGGACAGGGTTGCGTCATACAGAAAAAACATCATTCCAGTCTTGCAGGATGCCCGCAAACCTTCGGCATACTTTTCAGTTTTTGGCAAAGTCGATGTGGTCTACGCTGACATTGCACAGCCTGATCAGACAAAGATTGCGATTGAAAACTGTGATATGTTTTTGAAGAAGGGTGGCTTTTTTTTCCTGATAATTAAAACAAGAAGCATAGATGTCACAAAATCACCAAAAAAGATTATTCAAGGCGAGATTGAAAAACTCAAAGGCAAATTTGAAATGACGCAATTAATTGATTTGCGGCCGTATGACAAGGATCACTGGATGGCAATTGCAAAGTTCAAAAGTTAATTTTTTGCGATGATGGTCCGTACGGGTTTCCAGCTTTTACGCACAAATGAGGGCAAAGTCCCGTTTTTTTGGTAATATGCAGTTACAAATCTTACTGTTGTCGAATCGGAGGGATAGCCACTTCCTAGGTTATGGACATTCTGCAATCTCTTTATTGCTTTGTCCCGGGTTACTTTGGCAATGATTGAGGCAGCAGATACAATTACAAATTTGCTATCGGCATGATGGTGGGATCTTATTTTGTGCCTGCCTGATAATCTGGAGATCTCCCTTCCAAACCTTGCAGGGTTAACATCGCATGAATCTACATATGCGTTATCAGGATCCAGTTTCGAGACAACTCTTGCCATATATCTTGCCTCCAATCCATTTAGGCAGTGTTTCTTGACGCTCGTATCAATTGATCTAGGCGGTATTGCTACAACGTGGTAATCATCAGCAAGTCTGATGATTGACATGTAAAGTTCTTGCCGCTTTTTCGGTGAGAGTTTTTTTGAATCTTTGACTCCTAATGCCGAAAGCTTCCGCAAGTTCTTTTTTTCCACGCTGACTCCTGCAATTACCAACGGGCCCAGCATGGACCCGCGACCAGCATCGTCCACACCGCAAACCTGCACGAATGTTGTCCTTGGACACAAGTATTAAACCGTATGGAACTAAACAAGGAGATGGAATTTCCAAAAGAGATCTTCGATGAGATTATAGAGGGGAAAACAAAGATACTTGTTCCAAAAGAATCAATATCTGGGAAAATTCCTCCAAAAAGACCAGCATTCTTTAATCCCAAGGCAAGATTGAATAGGGATTTTTCAATAATTGCATATGCTGCATTCTTAAAGAAATTTGAAGGACCCAAAACACTCCTAGAAGGGCTTGCAGGTATCGGGGCAAGGGGTCTTAGGGCCTCAAATGAGTCAGGGATAGAGCGTCTTGTTATAAACGATCTAAATCCCACGGCACTAAAGATGGCCAAGCATTCTGCAGGTTCCAACGGCATTCAAAATGTGGAATTCTCAGAGAACGAAGTCTGCAGGTTCCTGAGCAGATATTCAGAGAAAGGTAAAAGAGGCACAATCGTCGATATTGATCCGTTTGGCTCTCCGGCGGCATTTTTTGACTGTGGAATTAGGGCAACCATGCATGGTGGTATGTTATCTGTCACTGCCACGGACCTGCAAGTTCTAAATGGACTCTTTCAGAATGCTTGCAAGAGAAGGTATGGAGGTGTCCCGGCAAGAACTGAATACGGAAACGAGATTGCCATCAGACTGGTACTTGGCTGCTTGAGAGCAGTCTCAGCAAGACTGGGAGTAAGAATAGAGCCGGTGTTTGTTGAAAGTGACATGCATTACTACAGGGCATACGTTAAGGTGTACAGCAAACCTGATCAGGAGGAGAATATCGGACATATCTTACATTGTAAAAATTGCGGGCATAGAAAGACATCGTTAGAACGACAAAGCGTATGCGAACTATGCAAATCAAAAATCAGCATTGCGGGCCCCCTCTGGATTGGAAAAATCTTTGATAAGGAGTTTGTAAAAGATATGCTTGATGAAATTTCAGGATTAAACGTGGATAAAATTTGTAAAAAAACCATCGGAAAAAATCTTGCTGAAGCAGATCTTCCAGCTACGTATTATACACTTGATGAGATTGCATCTAAAACAAGATCATCGCCTCCAAAATTAGAAAACCTGGTCGGCCAATTGGAAAAAAATGATTTTGTTGCAGGTCCGACTGCATTTAGTCCAACCGGGTTTAGGACAAGTGCAAATGTTGAGGAGATTAAAAGGATTTTCCAGTCTATCTGATAAATCCGAGGCAAACATGGTATAACTCACTGCTCTGTTTCCTGCTTGCTTTTGGTTTTGTCATACTAACTCTTGCAAACTTCTTTTTTACATAGTCCTTGAATTCCATAGAGTATTTGCCATCAAATACCTTGAATACTGCATTTCCTTTGTGTGCCAAAACTTTGTCCATAATCTTTGCACAATCATAGTTCAATGAGATCTGTTTTGCATGATCAACCGACCAGTTCCCACTTACCTTTGGAGAAAGATCGCATATCACGGCATTTACTTTGCGTCCAAAGTAACTCATTATCTCATCTATTACATGTTCATCTTCAATGTTTTCACGAATAATGTGGGCTCCTGTAACATCCTCTACAAATGACAAATCAATTCCCATGACTTTGCCCTGGTTTCCTGCAAGCTTTACAGCCATCTGGGTCCAACCTCCGGGCGCACAGCCCAAGTCCAACACGTAAAATCCTGGGCCAATCAGCCGGTAGGATTGGTTTAATTCTTTGAGTTTGTATGCTGCGCGGCTGCGGAATCCCTGCTCATGTGCGAGTCGTCTATAATGATCCTTTCGTGCATCTAATAATTTCATTTTGCCTTCGCAGGTTTTTTTGCTTCAGCAATTACCCAGTTTTCAATGAATTGGCAATTTCGAGGACTAATCTCTCCGTCCAATGAACATTTTTGCTCAACGGGGCAGACCAAACATGGTGCGTCTTCAATTGATTGGGTGCTAATTGGCGTCTTCTTCAAAATCAGTTTGTAGGTCCATCTATCTTTTTCAAGAATTTTTTCACGGTTAATGGTTCCCATCCGTTCTAGTTTTAATGCAAGTCTTGAACCGTCACGGTTAGTCAGCTTTAGTTTTTTCCAAAGTTCGCTTTGTAACATTCCATCGGATTCACGTTCTACTAAAATATCACACACCTTATTTGTTAATCTTTCCATGTTGACTTTGTCAATTTGGA
>RKRY01000118.1 GCA_007571135.1 Candidatus Nitrosopumilus sp.
TAACCTTGTCGTGCTTTCGCACATTGCAAAGTTTTCTCGCCTGCTGCGCCCCATAGGGCCTGGGTCCGTGTCTCAGTACCCATCTCCGGGCTACTCCTCTCAGAGCCCGTACCTGTAATTGTCTTGGTGGGCCATTACCTCACCAACAAACTGATAGGCCGCAGTCCCATCCTACGGCGATAAATCGTTTTGAACATAAACCGTTCCAGGCATAATGTTCTATCGGGTATTATGCTCAGTTTCCCGAGATTATCCCCGTCCATAGGTTAGGTTGACTACGCGTTACTGAGCCGTCTGCCTTGTATTGCTACAATGACTCGCATGGCTTAGTATCAATCCGATAGCAGTCAGGTCCGGCAGGATCAACCGGATTCTATGACTTGTTTGGTTATCAAAGTACTTTTGCACTTGATATTGGAATTGACGGATGCACATAATCTTCACATCTCAGATATTGATCACTTGATCAAATCCTCATTTTTGTATGCGTAACTGGAGGCCCGTAAATCACAAAATGGCATATTGCCATGCTTCATCACAAGCGCCGCCTATGCGTTACGTATGTAGAAGCCGAAGATTGTAGAATACATATAAACCATACGTGAGATTGTGCCTGATCGACTCAGAGATCCCATTCTTGTATTTTTAGATGGGGGAATTTTGAGGAGTGGGGGAAGTGAGTGGAGGAGGAGGAGGGTGGTGAGTGGAGAGTAGGCGGATTGGCATAGTGTATGCGATAGCGTAAGTAAGAGAGCAGGATCTACAGAATCTCTCAATTTTCTCGTATTGTAATAGTTAAAATTGTAGAATTTGTTTGAAATGTTGCTTTTGGGCAGATTCATCTCAGAGTACAAGAAAAAGACAAAGTCATCTGCAAGGATTTTTGCAAGGTCAGCCAGGCTTCATGTAAACGGAGTAAGCCACAACATAAGATTTTATGAGCCGTACCCGTTTGTTGTAAGATCAGCCGTTGGGAAAAACCTGGTCGATGTAGATAACAACAAGTATACCGATTACTGGATGGGTCATTGGAGTCTGATATTAGGACACAGTTCAAAACCGGTAAGAGACTCCCTAAGGGGGCAGATTGAAAATGGTTGGATGTATGGAACCGTAAACGAACAGACTGTCATACTCTCAGAGATGATCTCAAAGGCAGTTCCAGTAGCTGAAAAGATTCGATATGCCACTTCTGGAACAGAGGCAGCGATGTATGCAGTCAGACTGGCGCGTTCTGTAACCGGGAAAAAAATTATTGCAAAGGTTGATGGCGGATGGCACGGGTATACGTCTGATCTTTTAAAGAGTGTTAATTGGCCATTTTCAGAATCTGAAAGCAGCGGAGTTGTAAATGAAGAGAAGATCGTCTCTGTCCCCTACAACGATTTAGAGGGCGCGTTGGGCATCTTAAAGAGATGCTCCGGTGATTTGGCCGGAGTGATCATCGAACCGGTTTTAGGGGGAGGCGGATGCATTCCTGCCAGACAGGAATACCTCATGGGAATTCAAGAGTTTGTTCACAAAAACAACTCACTGTTCATGCTCGATGAGATTGTAACGGGATTCAGATTCAGGTACGGATGTCTGTACCCCACAATGGGGCTAGACCCGGACATCGTAACACTTGGAAAGATTGTAGGGGGCGGAATGGCTATCGGTATAATGTGTGGCAAAAAGGAGATCATGGAATTTGCAGACACCAGAGAAAGGGGAAAGTCTGAGAGGTCGTATGTGGGAGGAGGGACGTTTTCTGCAAATCCGGCCTCGATGGCGGCAGGGCACGCCACTTTAAACAGACTTAAATCACACGGATCAATTTACTCAAGAATCAACTCGCTTGGAGAGCTTGCCAGAAAAGGAATCGCCAAGGCGTTTGATGGCAGTGTGGAAGTTACTGGAATGGGATCACTTTTCATGACGCACTTTTTGCAAAACGGGATTTCGGGGATTGAAAACGCCACGCAAGCCTCAAGGTGCGATACCCTGATGTTGCAGAGATACCACTTTAAGATGATAGCCCGTGACAGGGTGTTCTTTTTGCCAGGAAAGCTAGGTGCAATATCTGACGCCCATGCCAAGGAAGACATCAAAAGGATCATCATGGCATCTGAGGAGTTTTAGCGGACAGGACATTTCCGTTTTTCCACAGCGTCAGCTTGCCAAAGGCTCAAAAAGTCGTCGGATTTTGACGATGTAAATGTATGGGCAGATCCAAATTGATGTTCAAAGTTCATCTTGCAGTCATCTTTGAAGAATGGCGGATTCCCAATTTTCTGATGGAGGAACTCAAAGTCATCAGATCTTACTGAATTCCCAATGACATTGATCCTTCTTTTTTCAGGATTTTGCTTGCAGGTCTGCCTAATTGTTGCGTGGCACACCCTCTTCAGATATGTGTGCGGCGAGCCATCCATGAACAGTGTCTTATCGGCAAGATGGGTAAAATCAGGTGCGGGCAGACGGGAAGAGGAAGGTAGGGCGAGGGAAAGAGAGTATTGAGGTATGGAGGAAAGGTGGAAGAAGGGGACAACGATCAGTCTTGATTCTGATTCAGACTAAGCGCATCCTGAGATCTTGTAAGGGTATAAGACAGACGTAATTTGGTGTCCAAAAGTCAGATTTTTATAAAATCATATCATCATTGAATTATGGAAAAGAAAAAGGAAAACAGTGCATATGCAACAGATGATCCTACGGACACACGGGCAGTAAAGCAAGAGGAACTGGCAAGAAAGGCCATCAAGAAATTCAAATCATTATAAAATCAGCACTTGTATTATGCAGTTTTGGTGAAGCGTATGGGACTATTTGGCTCTAAAGAAAAACCCGAGGATCTGATGCGTCATGCAGTGGGAATGGAAAAAAACCACCCCAAGGCGGCAATCACATTATTTGACAAAGTACTCAAACAAGAACCAGAGAACGTCAAAGCCCTGTTTAAAAAAGGACTTGCCCAAAACCAGATAAGAAAATACAGTGATGCCGTGACAACCTTTGATAGGCTGCTAAAAGTCAATCCAAAAGATGTCCAGGCACTTAACAACAAGGGGATTGCCCTAGCCGAGATGGGAAACATACAGGATGCCAGCGAATGCTATGACATGGCAATGGAGTCTGACCCAAGGCATGCTGCATCTTATTTTAACAAGGGAGTGCTGCTAGACAAGCTGCAGGACATGGAGGGGGCCATTGCATTTTTAGACAGGGCAATCACCACGGATTCTAAAAAATCCAACGCGCTATTTTACAAAGGAATCGTACTAGGAAAAATGAAGAGGCATGAAGAGGCATTGAGCTGTTTTGAGAACGTGTACAAAAAGCAGCCAGGTAATCTGGATGCGCTGTTTCACAAGGGAATAGAACTTGCAGAGCTTGAAAAGCACGAAAGGGCCATAGAAATTTTTGACAAAATTTTAAAAGAGCACAAGGACAATGTAAGTATTATCTATGCCAAATCAAGAAGCAAGGCGGCATTAAAGCAATACCCCCAGGCGCTGGAACTGCTAAGGCAGGCAGTCTCAAAAAACTCCAAAGTCATAAGAGCGTGGGCAAGAGAGGAGTCAATTTTTAAAAGCCTGCACACAAACTCCGAATTTAGAAGAATCGTCAGGTTGTGATTTTCAAGTTACAGGACTTTCTGTAACCGGGTAAGCCGCATGAAAGAATTTGTAAAAAATGGAAGTTCATATCTTGCATACGGTATATTTTTCAATAATTTGATAAATCTTGCATAATTTGTTGAAATTGTCAAAACTGACTTAACCGATTACAACTTTCTTTCTGGCTGAATCTATTCGAATTACGCCAATCTTCTTTTTTGGCCCCATTAGCATGGCTTCGAAGACAGGAACATAAATTTCTGTGATCCCGCGTAAGATGAATTCGGCAGACAAGTCGCGGACTTCAGTCTCAGAAGGTTTCTTCAACCGTAATTGAAGCTTGTTTAATGCCGCATCGTTTGTAATTTCGGGTTTTTTGACATTTTGGCTATTTTGTTCTAGGATTTTTCTCGGGTAATTTTCGACGGTATTTGAATTTATTTTGAATGCAGGCCTTATCTCCCGCCCATGATGATCAAAAAAGAGTTCGTCTTCTTCTTCGATGAAGACATGTTCCTCTAATTTCATGTCTATCTTGTTTTTGCCGCGCCTGCCAGCAAGGGATTTTGCAAGTCCTGACTTTTCGCGAGCGGGAAAAATTCCGCCGCCTAAAACGACATCCCGGACGTTGTGCTCCACAGAGATTGTATGGGTTGCTTTTCTATAGTAATCGGCAACATACTTTCCAGAAACTGCCAAGACGCATTCGTAGTATAATTTTATGGAATGTGTATGGATTTGCTCTTTTTTTGGTCTTGAGAGAATGGATCTGAAGGGCAAAATCTTCTTTTGTTCAATAATTTCCATGGCCTCGTCTTCATCAACATTCTTTCTAAGAACAGTCGTTTTTACATCATATTTTAGATCCTTCAAAACTAAACAAAATGCGCGTTTCTTGCTATTAAACTAATTCCGTAGTCATTCTTCCCAGATATTAGCCCCCAGGCCACGTATCCAAGGGGATTTTGTTGGCACGTCAAGATCGGCCATGACATGCACCAGCATGATCTGCCTTGGCAGTGTCAGTATTACAGTATGGTATTTTGCAGTGGCGTGCCAGGTACATCCCGGTTCCGCGTTTGCCATCACCCACACGTTGAATACCAGCACCAAATACGCAAAGAACAAAAGACGAACAGTGGCGTTCTTGCTGTGTGTCTTGATTCGGATGCTCCGATCATGCGGTACCCGGTCGCCATTCCTGAGTTTGTTGCATAACACACCTAGAGCAGTACAAAATTCCTCAACAAGGACAAAATATTTACACCGAAAAAGCTAAAGATCATGAGAGCTTATAGTGAGTGTGGTACACACTGACAATCGCAAGT
>RKRY01000037.1 GCA_007571135.1 Candidatus Nitrosopumilus sp.
GTGTTGTCAAGGAATCTTTTTGGATCTTGGTAAACTGTGTCTGCATTGCCAGACGTGACATCATGCAACTCTACTGCAAATTTGTGCAGATCAAGGTTGCCTGACTCTATTTCGTCACTAAACTTACAGATTTCCCAAACATTTTTCACATAATCCACTCCGAAATGACCAGTCCTACTTTCTGATGTGTGGCTAGACATTATATAAATAAGATCATTTTTGATAAGGTTACCTTTCTATTTCTAAGTTTAGAATTTTTGAAATAGGCTGACATTAGTTTGCAATGTGAAACCCAACAAATGCAATATCAGAAAGATTCTGCGTATACTTGCGACAAAAGGCACAATTGAAATCTTTTTGTACATAAACAACAATGCAAACATCGGTTATAATTCAGTGCTAGAATATGCCATATGTAGCGAAATTGTCAAAAGCAGAGCATCTGTAAATATCACTATGGCTAGACTTACCGATCTGGGACTGCTTGAAAGAACAATAACACAAGAACGCCCAATCAGAACAGGCTATAAGGTTAGCAAAAAAGGATGTCTTGTTATCCAACATTTGCACAAACTTGAACAAATTACAAAGTATAGTGTGGGCTAAAAATTCCTCGTAACAATCACTTTTTTGTAAAGGAATTTTTCAACATCAAGACCGATTCTCTGCGTTCTCAGATATTCAGAGAGCGTCTTTTTCATCTCCTCAAATGTTTCATAGTATTTTGAAACCGAAATGTCACGTTTTACTTGATGCCAATACTCTTCTATTCCACTTCCATCTCATAAAAGCATCTGGAGCAGAGGTAATCATAATTGGGATATTCGTCAAACTCAAATACCCATTTTTCCTCTCCGCAAGAGTCACAGATTCCAACGGTTCTGTTTGTGCCGTCATGCATCAAATATCATCTTCGTATTTTATCTTATCAACATTATACTCTAGTTTCTGTACCATGTTGACTGTAAAGTCCAGATTATTAATCAGTGGTTTGTCTTTCTCTGGATGAAGGTTCTTCTTTATCTCCTTGATTCCGTATTCGACCAGTATTGCTGCCATGTCACGATAGTATCTTCTGTGCTGATCCCTGTATCTTGTATCTGCAATGTCTGGCTCATTCCTGTAGGTTTTGCGCCCTTTCACATCCTGCTCCACTATTCCCCGCGGATGAAATGCAAATATGGCCTTAAACAGTTGTTTTGTAGTATCTTGACTGAATATTTCACATGCAATCTCCCTTTGAAGCGCTTGGAAATACTGGCGAACATACTCTTCCCCCACAAGATTAAACCCCAGAGTGGCTTTTATGATCTCCGGACTCAGATCCGAATAGAGCTGTCTGACGTATTTCTTGTTCTTGTCTGTTTGGGTAATCCTATCTGGAGTAGTATTTGAGATTTTGATCAGTTCGGAGAGCAACATGAATCCCCGTACAGAGTATTCCACTCTAGATATGATGTCGTTTTTTGCCTTTGATATTCTCTTTGTCTCTGTCTTTGAGCGGCTTCCAACCCCAAACTCTTGATGGTAATGTCCCTTTAGAAAGTCAAGTATCTTTTTTTCAAACTTGGTCATCTCTGACATTATACAAAAACAGTAGAAGTTTTATTAAAATCTACTTTTATGCCTGTATTTCAGAATCCCAGAAGTGCATGATTCAGAATTGTACGGTATGAAGAAAAATACTGATTATTTCAAGAATTTTTATCCGTTAAATTGCAGAAAGTCAAAGTTTTGCTTCAAATGATTGACAATGATTTTTGATAAACTCCAATTCCTGGCATTTTTTGGCAGATTTTGCCAGAATTTCTGGCATTTTTCCCAAAGGTCTTGGAATTCCAGGCATGAAAAGACCAAGATGCCAGACATGCCAAAGCACTTTCAACCAGTTTTTCTAGATTCAAGTAACATGACTTTCAAATTTTCTAAAATCAGCTTCTCTAACTAGTACCGTTTTGCAAACATTTGCAAAAGAGGAAAAATGGCAACTATTTCTCTAGATTTTTTCCAGTAAACTTTCTAGAAAATTTTAATTAAAGTCATAGTCTTGGAATTCTAGGTGTGGTTCTAATTATAATCTAGATGTGGTTAATTTGTAGAAACAACATTCTAGAATTTGCAATGCGTAGAATCCAAAAATATAGAAAAATGCCACAAAATTATAATAATTTGCTATTGCCAAAGTTTCCAAAAATTATTGCAAAGCTTCCAATGGTACTATCTTGGTTTTCCAGTCATGGGATTAATATTGTTTCCAAGCACAAATTAGCAATTGTTACAGTTTGCAAAAATTAACCAGTCATGGTAAACGAAAATTGCTACAAAATTATAATATCTGACTATTGTCAAAACTTGTCAAAAATTGTTAATTGCAAATATGGAACAATCCTAGCTTTTCAGATGTGGATTTAGGTAACAGATCAGGCGTAAATTAGCAATTATTGGCAATTGCAATAATTAATCATGCATGATAAGAAAACTGATACAGAATTGCTACAAAATTAGCAATTATTGTTATAGAAAGTTTGCAACAAAAATCCAAACAACTCACAGTCTTGGAATTCTACGCATGGTTCTAACAATATTCTACGCATGGTAAACTTGTAGAAACAACATTCTAGAATTTGCTAGGAATAGAATCTAAAAAACTTGAAAATTTTGTTTTTAATTTCTACAATCAACATTCTAGAATTTGCTAGGAATAGAATCATTCTAACTAGTAAATGATCCATTTACCAGTCATAAAAGAATCCAAATCTAACAATCTGAACAACATCTAGATGGAACAATAGACCAGTAACTGCAAAGATTGCAAGCTTGCAAAATAAAGTCTCAGATTCCAAAACTTGCTCTGCAAAATCAGAAACACAACTAAAACCAAAACAATTCCAACAAAGTTTGGACTGTTGATGTAACAGAGCCAAACACAAGCATTAAAATCACAGTTAACGCTAACACTACACATGTGTTTGATGAATAATCTTGTAGAGTCAGATAATGTCTACCAATTTTCATCGTCAATACAATGCTGCGCTTTGATATTTGAGAAAGAATCTTTTACCTATAAAATACCCTTTTTGGGTATGTTGGGGTTGTCCAAATCCGAATTCCAAATTCAACGGGGTTGTCCAATTCCGAATTCCGAATTCAACGACAGACTCATGGATCAGGAATGCAACCGGCGCGCATTTTGATCGGCAGGCCCGCTACTCCGCATGGTTGACAGGAAACCTAGGAAATACTGGAAGACATACGAGAGCAGGCGCAGGCACGAATCGGCGACATCCTCGCGTGGGATGCGCTCCCTGTGCAAACGCATCCGGAAGGTTGCCGAGGCGACCGGGATGACGCCGGCCGCCTTGGCGGGCCTGCCGTCGGGTGTCATGATCCCCGTCTGCAGGGCAAGGTACCGCCCCTCCACGGGAACCATACATTGCACATCGCATCGCACCCGGACATGGTGCGGAAGCCTGGCCTCGGCTGCGCCCCGTCAAAATCGACGCTGCACTCACTGGCCGGACGCGTCGCGGACGCGGGAAAGGCGTTCATGGACGGGGTGCCTGCGGGAATGGCAGGCTCCGGCGACAGGACATTGGACCTGCACGGCGGCCCGGCTGGGTCTGCGTTGCGGAGCCGTTCTGTGCGGGTCCTGTGCCACAGCCTGACCGTCCACTGATATTATCTACATGACGGTCAGGAGTACGGGTCTGCCGCAAGGTATATGTGGGACACATGTATTGCCTGTGTTTTGCCTCGAACCGCCCCGGCCTTCCGGCCGCCGCCGGAAGGCGGTACACCGGGGACAGTGCAGATGCGCGTCTGGGAGGGGACATTGCGTGAAACTTTGTGCCGATTTGGACAACCACCACCAAACCAAAGAAGGATTAAATACCAGACAGGACGGGTAAATATATGTCTGAAACATCGTCATATTCTAGCGATTTTGGTGAATACCAAAAAGAAGAAGATGAGATTTCGTGTACATACAAAACCGCAGACGAAGCACAAGAAGCAGTATTAAAAGAAATACTGGGAGAATAAAATTACAGGAGGTTTGGACATGTCTGAAATCTCATTATCCAAACTTTTTAAGGAACAGATTCATGATCAACGTTTATCGAAATTAGAATCAGTCAAAGTAACACAGTCATTCAAGCGTGCTGAGCGAATAACAGCAGATCTAAGACAAAATGGTTTTGGTGTTGACCGAATGCAAATTACGGTTAAAATTACCAACCGAATCAGAGTGGTTTTCAAAATCATACCCGAGGAAGACAAAATCATAGTAAAGAGAATACTGTTCAGATAGGCTTTCATCAAGACTCCCAAAAATACTATGTCCTTTGGCAAAAATCGACTGAAAAATTTAGGATAACTGGTTCATGCTGATGTCAGTATGATCTAATGTCTGCAAAAGCCAAGCCATATGACAAGCTAACACGGTAGGTTCGCGTCAGTTTGGGAAATTGTATTATACAAAAATTATGTTCGGTCAAGCTGAAGGCACATGTGAAGGATTGTTTTGGGATACGCCGATCGGCCACAGTGATGTCCGAAAGACTGACGGATGGCAGATGCGGGGCATGATCCGACGCTCGTATGCAAGGTGCGTCAGAACGGGCGGCATCCCTAAACAGTCCAAGGGTGGTAGAAGGCAGAAGCAGGATCAGAATGTAGCTGACATAATACGGAGCACATACGAGGCATAGCCTACGGGTGTTCCGCGCAACAAAAAGGATCGGGCCGTCTGGAACATGTCCCACGGTGACGTGTACAGGACAATGAGGGACGTAGTGTCTACGTTAGATAAGCGCTTATCTTGACGGGTCCGACCTCACCGTTATCCAGCATTGTACGTATCGACTCCTTCATCTCCTCCGTATTCCC
>RKRY01000018.1 GCA_007571135.1 Candidatus Nitrosopumilus sp.
AAAACTGGCACAAGTACAGTTGTCAAACTTTTACTTGATACCATGATAATTCATCAGTTACTTGAAGGGAGACCGATACATGAGCTTATAGATTGCAATCCGCATGATATAGTTGAATTAGTTGTATTAGATAGGGTGCTTATTGAAACAAAGAACATGGAAAAGGACAAGTTTAATTCTATGTTGGATGTGCAGGAGATAACTGACAGATTATCAAGAATAGGCGGTTTGACCTGTATTCAGGTAGACCATGCGTCTGTAGAAGTTACACGGGCAATGGAGTTGTTTGAGTCAAAAAAATACATTGGTAACAAGGGAGTCCCACTTTCAATGACCGACTGCATACTGCTTGAAACTGCTTTGAAGATGAGAAAAGATGACGTAATACTACTCACGTTAGATAAGGCCCTGATGAATGCACTAGAAAAAGAAGGCAAAATGATGACTACCGACATTTAGTTCGTGTGCAACCTGATATACCAAAGATAATATCATTTGGGATCGTCTACTATGGAATTCAAATCTGTCATCTAACAACAAAAAGCACATGCTCATCTAGGAAAAAAGCACAAAATTCTGTTAGAATCTGTGTATTTCACGTATTTACTATCTGGGCAGACACAAATACTGTACAAGGTTGGCGGATTTTTCACTGACAGTTGGTATTCATTATTTTTTGTACCGCTTGATATGGTCATCTAGACTGTTTGGAGGGGGGTTTAGCTTTTGTGCCTGTCTTTACACAACGGTGCATTATGAGATGAGATAACATGATGGTTTGGCAGTTGCATGTCATATTTGTACCCAAGTGCTAAACCCCCCCAAAAAATGACACTTTCTGAAAATGTTGTCCTGTGCGTAAACGGCACTTTCCAGGAGGGGGGTTTAACACCTAGGCACGATTATGCCTGGCCAATTCCTGTACCTGTTGTGGCCCGTCTTTGGCACATTCCAGCCGTGAAACTAGCTGCTTTTGATGCATGTTTTGGCCAAAAGGGTAGGGGGGTGGGGGGTGGGGTTTTTGGCCAAAATGTGGATTGCCTGTGAAAAGTTTGGTCGTCTTTGGCGTGGCAGCCGCATAATGCTAGGGCTTTTGACGCATGGTCCGGCGTGCTCTGTTTGCAGGTGCGCTGCTTATTTTCGCTGTCGCCTTATTTTCGCTGCCGCCCCGTACGCGTGCCTTGCACACCTGACTATGAGATCAAAATTGTCCGGTATAATGGCGATCCTCTTCTCATGGTCAAAGAACCAGCGTTTCATGTCCCTTATTTCATCACTTTCAATGTCAAACGCATTTGGATCCGACCTGAATGCAAACGTGCTGGTGGTTTTATTGCATACTATAAAGCCAAACCCCGTCCCGTCTCGGGAGAACTTTAACCATACACTTTGGGGCGTCTTGGCGCATTCCATGCTGTCGGTGATAAGGGCGATTACATCAGCCACATTTTTCCTGTTCCCGTCTGACGCTATGCGAAGCCTGTCATCCCACGTGTCACTGTCATTTTCATCACCACTGTCGTCTGCCCCTGCCCCGTCATCCTCATATGTCCCGTATGACTCTCTGCCCACTACGGTCTCTGTATGTACAAACTCCTCGTCACTGTCCTTGTACATGTCGATGCGTATGCATGAGATGCGCATCCCGTTTGTGCGCAGATACTCGCACATGTTTTTCGTCTTTTCATCAAATCTCTGTGCTATGATATAGAGCAACTGCTTTTGATTGAACGGCTCTGGAACCTCGCCCTGTTGTTTGAACATCTCATAGAGGCTGTCTTTTATGCGCGCACCGTCCTTTGCTATCTTGTTCAAGTCGTCGTAATGAAGGCTCTCAGCCCAGTTGGCGTATTCGAGAATCTGGGATGCCGTTTGGCGGATCGTCTCTCTTTTTATCTCAATTATGACCACGTTCCCCCCCTTGTCTAGGCCCATCAGGTCGATTATCCCGCCTTCTGATGTCCTGATCTGCCTGCCTATGATCCTGATGTCTTTTCTTATGACGCCGGAATTCTTTTCCAAAAAGTCCTCTATCTGGGCCTCTTTTTTCGCGTCTATGGGCATGATCTCTCTTGGTCCGTCGACTGCAATGCGGTAAAACCCCATGAGAGTGTAATGTGTGTTGGCAAATATGACGTGTTCGATCTCTTGCCGATCCGGCCGTGTTCCAGCTGCTTGTGGACGGTGTTCTGACTGCGGCCTCCTTTCACCGAGCGTTTGGGATCTGTCTTGCGGTGCCTGGCTGCGCAGTGTCTAGGTTGCATATTAAAACATCATGACAGACTACTTGGCTAGAGAATACTATTCGTTGTGTTCTGATTTTAGACCAAGTCACTACGGCAGGACTGATTCTGCCTTGTCAACCTTGTATTGAAAAAGCTTGTTGTTCCGCGACGAGTAGATGCCATTTAGCGGACCGAATCCAGCAAACCCTACAGTGCGGCTTTATCGGCCCGAAACCCACCTTGCCAGGGCCTTGCAGGGATCAGATATCTCCTCTATGCTGGTATAGTAACTGTCGTGCCAGTCGTCGCTCCCGAGTCCCGTAAACAGCATGAGGTTGAGGGGATACTCACGACTGTCTGTGCACTTTCTAAAGTCGTCTCTGAACAGGAACACCTTCTTGCCCCATGCTATTGCCATGCCAAGCTCTATCATGACGCCTTCGTCAGGCGGCGTCCCGTTTACGACTGCAAATATTCCGTCTGAGTTTCTAACATCATTCATGTCGTCCTGCCCTATACTGTAGGCTGCCCCGTCCTTTGAAATATCAATTTGATTGTTGCGCCTGAACGGCTCCCACACCTCAAGACCCATCGTCTCAAGGACCTCTACAAGATCCCTTAGCGGTCCATTCTTTTGCTGCCTTGAGAATCCGTATGGGTTTGCAAGGTATACCCTCTTTTTTTGAGTGTCAGAATCGTTCATGATGATGATAAGACCTGCATTGGTAATACACATCCAAATGTAATGCTGTCATTATGGTACATCTTATCGTGTGGTGTATATTAAACGTGGGATCTAGGATCGATCATGGAATATGGCACATTCTTGTAAACAACAACCTCCTTTGCAGACATGCCCAAATCTTGATGCGCGTTGACATTGACATTCAATTAATCATCATCCCAGATACGAGGTGTGCCCAGACACACAAAGTCATTAGAATGTCTTCATCAGGAACCGTGCCATCTTTTGATACATGTCTGAGACCTTGTCTATGGCATCATACAACCCCTGCTGACTGAGGTTCTCCTCTCTATCAAGTACGACGTAGACCCCGATCTTTCTCTTTCCGTTTTCTGTTGTGTTCCTGTTTACTGCACGTATGCTGCTGCAATAATCTGCAACTTTTCTATCGAAACTCTCTTTCTCGTCATTGCTGAAATTCAGATACCTTGCAGTCTGCCCGTCTTTCATGTTTACCTTGGCGCCTATCACCAGTACTCCCTGTTGTGCCTTTGGTTCGAATATCTCTATAGGGATTTCTGTTTGTCCTGTGTGTTTGATGGCAAACTTGAACATGTAATCTTGTTCTATCTCCTCCCCGAATGGGAGATCTGCATGAGTCAACCATCTCTCTACGTCGCCTCTTAGACTGAACATCATGATATCTTGTAGATCCGGTACTACTAATTACTTTGGACATGTATGCAAAATTTTGAATATTGACATTTCTAAATTCGAATTTAGAAACATGTAGATTCATGGAGATGGACATGTGCTTAGATGTTAACACCAAAATCTGGATCTATGCCTGGAATTGTCGACACGAGAATGATGTTCATGACTATGCCTACTACCATCAACGCGATTCCGAGGTACAGGCAGTTTCTTGCCTTTGAGGGATCATCATGTCTTAGCACGAAAAATGCGATTAATCCGCCTACCACTCCCAAAAATATTGGTAGCAAAAACCACGCATTGCTTCTTCGCCTTTCTGTATATGACATCAGATTATCTTCCTGTGTCTGCTACACTTTTTTTGACTATGTAAACTCTTGTATGCATGCATATGTGTGAACCATCCATTACAGATACTACAGGACATCTTCCCAAAATATTTCTAAATTCAAATATAGAAATATTTTGGCCGGATAAATGTCTTAAGACCCGTGTAACACACGCTGTCGTTGCATAATTTATTTCTAAATTCGAGTTTAGAAATATGCTAGACTGCGGCGGTTCCGATTCCCAAACAGATGAGAACTACTGAAAATTATAAACGGTGATGGGTCGTTTTTGTGGCAGACATGTGCGTGGCAAGTGCAAAAAGTCCGCAAATCAGCTGGTGGTTCGAAGAAGGTGTGATTTTGATCTGATGTGGCTTGATTACACTCCACTGCATCCTGATGCCGCTGAGGATAGTAAGAATAAGGCTAATTGCCTTCTAAGGACTCTTGATGTTGCAAGTGAGACTGCAGAAATCTTTTTTGAAGTTTTAGGATTTCAAAAAGAATCAAACGGTGGTATGCAAGCAGGTCAACATACAGTCTGACTGTGTCTACACACATTTGTGATCTCTGAAGACCGCACAAGCATTGTTCTATTGTAACTGAAATGAGCACGCACCTGCAATTTCGTACCTATCTGCAGAATTTACATGTTCGAATTAAATGCTCAAAGCCATGAGAATTTCAATCTGTCATAACTGCGAACCCGTAGTAGCACCGATATTAGCGAAGCTGATCCTAGCGGTAAGCTGCAGATCTGACATATGAACGAAATTTGGAGACATGCATGATATATAGTACACAGAACATGTGACAGATGTTTACAGGCAGAATTGCAGGACATTTGAACTCATCCGATATTTTGTCACGTGTTGTTTTCTGCCAATCCGAGTCTTTCTGCCATGATGTCATGCGC
>RKRY01000164.1 GCA_007571135.1 Candidatus Nitrosopumilus sp.
CATTATGGATACCATCACGGTTCTGTCCGTGATTGCTTTACGTATGTCATCTGGGCTTACAATGCCCTCCTTGTCTACCGGTACATACGTGACATTTTTACCGATGGATTCTAGGTGCCTTGCAGTCATCAGAACTGCATCGTGTTCGGTGACACACGTGATGAGGTGATCTCCCACGTCCTTGTATCGTTCCATCGTGCCCAAAATGGCCAGATTGTTTGATTCTGTCGCCCCGCTTGTGAATACGACGTCATCATGCCTTGCACCTATGATTTTTGCAATGGATTCCCTTGCAGATTCCACTGCAACTGATGCATTATACCCGTATGTGTGATCCAGGCTAGATGCATTGCCAAATTCCTCCTTAAAGTACGGCATCATGGCATTTAGAACCTCTGGATCTACAGGGGTGGTTGCATTATGATCCAGGTATATGGGCCTCATGGCACAGCAGATTCCAGTAATTTGCCAAAATCCTCGATTCCATTTATCCGTGGGAAAAGAATTCCTGCCCCACGGTTTACATGTGCACGAATCATCCTGTCTGCGTACATCTCGTAGTCCAGTCTGTCTTGTCTGAGTCTGTACTGAAACATTGCCGCATACATTCTTTCGTTCTTGCCGTATAGTATGTGCGGTAGCAGCTCCATGCCCTTCTCGTCGTATATGTCAGGATTTGGCATGCTAGAGTCATTCAATGACATGACTATGCCAAACCTTGCAAGCACGTTGATTGGAAGCTTGGTTTTGTGCTTCATCTGTCCAAAATGGCTTTGTGCCCTGATGGACAGTTTCACCTTGTCAAGCCTATGCAATTTTTTCCTCCACAAAGTATCCCTCGCGAATGGATGTGGATGCCCTCTTGCGGTCAAATTCTATGCGATACGACCTTGCAATGCATTTTGACATTCTAACATGATCCTTGTGCTTTATCTCCTCGTTTGTTGAGAGCAACAAAAGTTGGTGTGAGACAAATGGGTAAAATTTGTTCATTAGGTTTATCCGATGATCTCCGTCTAGCCTTCCCAACGGAGTGTCAATCACAAAAGGCATGGGCCTCTCTGTTGTTTTGGCTATGGACCACAGCAAGGCAGTTCCAATCATCTGCCTTTCACCCATTGACAGCATATCTCCTAGTATTGGCTCGTCATTGCCATTTTCATACACCTTGATTTCATATGTGTCTCTGTCTATCTTGATTTTGGATATCATGTCCTTGTGCATTAGGATTTGTATGGTGCTTATCATGTGTGACTCTAGTTCGGACATCTTGCTTTCGCGGATATTCTGATGGTATGTGCTCAGGGCTTTTTTCATTTTAGCGGCAAGTTCTATTCCAGCACCAATTGTCTTTTTCTTTTGCAATACATCTATCATTGTCTTGAGTTTTGACTGGAGGATTTTCTGGTATGCCCGCTTTGATGATATCCCTTGAGTTATGCTGGCAATCTCTGACTTTAGGATGCCTATATCCTGATGCATGCTGTTGATCTCAGAGATCTTCGGTCCAATCTCATCATCTCGGGGGATCTTTGCCAGATCAGATTCGGTTTTGCCAAGCCGCATGCTGGTTTTTTTGTATTGCTCAATCTTGGCACGCAGATCATCTGAGCCCTTTTGAACCGATGCCATTGTCTGCCTCATCCA
Organism: Candidatus Nitrosopumilus sp.; assembly: GCA_007571135.1. GTDB lineage: Archaea > Thermoproteota > Nitrososphaeria > Nitrososphaerales > Nitrosopumilaceae > Nitrosopumilus. The sequence goes on from RKRY01000164.1 coordinate 1,648, forward strand.
TTCTGCATCTGCGGGGGACATGTCAAAGAACTCGTCATTCTGTGGCTTTGTGATCATATTGTCTAGGCGTAGGCATAACTTTTCGCGTATCGCATCATTTACGGGGTAATCACGCCAAAATTCCTTTATCGAGATATCTTTTTTGAGGCTTTCAATCATGTCTTTAATGGATGATATGGAGGATTTTTGTTGTATAATCTCCATGTCCGAATTTAGCTGTTTTTGTATTTTTGCCAAGATTTGGGGCGCAAGATACAGTGGTGCGTCGTTTGCGAGTTCTTCATGTATCATTTTACCGTGATGGCGAAGTTTTTCCTCCAGTACTGCCTTTTGCGTAAATAGATTGCTTCGCATGTCCGCATATCCGCCGCCGATTCCTGCTATTTTCAGCTCCTTGGCAGATATGTTGGACTCAAGTTCTGCAAGCTCGGCATTCTTTTTCTGATATTCCTCATCAAGCATCATAATGTCAGATACCGTTTGTTCCTTTTCTTTGAGGAGGCTCTCGTACTCCTTGTGCATGTGATTGCTCTTTGAGTCGGAGCCCGATTTCCTAACGGTATAAAGATCAAGATCCGCATCAAGTCGGTTTAAGAGTTCTGTCCCCAGCAATATATCCATGGATGTTTTGATCTCTTCATTATTATTTTCGTCCCACTTTGTTATGCGTGTGATTTTTTCACCATCAAAAAAGAAAAGCCTTGCAATTCCTATTGGTATCAGTCCCTCAACAAAGGACTGCCACAGAGATTCGTTTATGTCATCCATTATTTCGCCATTTTTTTGTATTTCCAATGTCTCAGATGCGGACATTCCTTCTAGATCCCAGCTCCTGCTTATTGTGTATGTGTTGTCAGATTCATTATGGTGAAATCTAAAGGATAGGCTGACTGATGCATGTTTTGCACGCTTGCCATTTTTGTATTTGTGTATCCTCTCTGCGATAAAATTGAGGTATCGGGTTTTAGTTGCCCTTGTGCCAAGATATGTCTTGCCGTACAAGGCCACCATTATTGACTCAAATAGTGTGGTTTTTCCATCTCCATTCATGCCTCCAATCAAGACTATTGGCCTTTCAGGCGTGGTTGAGAGGTTGATTTCTGATGTTCCTTCATATACGCCATAATTTTCAAGTACCAATCTTTCAAAAAGCATTATTCATACACCTGGCTTATCATATCCAGCTTTTTGTGTGCATCCTCTACTGCCAAATCTAAGTCATCACGCCATTCTTCGGACAGCAGTTTTTCAAGGCGTGTGTGAATCTTTTGCCTCTTGGCCATTCCCTGCATCTCAAACTCTGCCTGAAGGGATCTTGCCATCAATTCGTATGGCACCCCTTCTTGCTTGCAGACCTTTGCAAGTTCATCCTGTTCCATCTTCCCAAATGCCCCAAGATCCTCTTTTTGTGCATCTAGCTTAATGCCGGTTATCTCTTTGTATATCGAGTATACCGAATTCTGCCAGTCGCCATGCTCCAACCTCCATATTCTCTGTATTTCATGTAGTTCATCATCATGGATAAGTGAAATGCTTGGATCTGGCCCGTTTTTTCGTACTGCATTTTGTGCCTCTAGAAGTGTCTTTAGTATGGTCTTGCAGAACTCAAACTTGTATGGTCCATATGCAAGCCTGTCCTTCCAAAATATAATGCGGCCGTTGCGGTGTTTGAGATCACGGTATTTTTTCTTTTTTTCTGGATCCTGCGTATCCTTTAGCATCTGGCGCAATTCCAGCAAGGGTTCCATCCAGTCTTCCCCATTGTCAATCATGCTTTCCATGGATTTGTCGTGTTCAACTACGGTACATACCCAGCAACCAAATCTGCTGTTACCACATGATGAGGTATTGGTGTCTACCACAAGAGGGCATTCGGCGGCGTTGGCGTCCTGATACATTGAAAGGAGATCGCGGTTGTCCCCCCCCCAGGGGTTATCTTTGTTCTGCAGCAGATAGTTCCATACATCATCAGTGCTGAAATCCTTGAGTGGTGCATAGATAAATGCTTGAGGGAGCATATTGTGGTGTGATAAATGGCTGCCTTTGATTAAATGCCGGTTTATCACCTGTGCTCTGGTACTGCTCTCTGCCTTGCGGCTTCCAAGGCACATTACAACTTCGCCATGCTCAGACACTTTGTCTTCTATGAACTTGTTTGCACTCTTGATCTTGAGTCTGTCGGTGCACCATCTGAACGTATTGGAGGGTGCGGGGTATCCCTTGCCTATCATGCACACCCAAAACGTATCATCCAATACCGGTCGCACCAAGTTGGTCTCCACTGGCAACAGTGACTTTTTGGCACTTTGCTCCATTTTCTCAAGCGTGTCAGTGACAGTCTCTACTATTTTTGGGGATTCAACGAGAGTGTCAGACGATATTATGTATGCCATTTTTGTTAGTTTGGACTTTGGCAATCTTTCAAGTGCATTCCAAACAATCTGGATCATACATGTTGAGTCTTTGCCTCCGCTGAACCCAAGGATCCAAGGGCGTTTGTCGCCTAGATATACCTCTTGGATTTCACGGTATATGTCATCCAGAGTTTTAGAATCAAATATCGATGACATCAAATTCCTCCACAGTGTTTTGTGATTATGTCTGCGGCCTTGTTCATGCCAGCCTTTGTCTTGGTCATTTTGCCACGAATTATTATTTTCCCATCCCATTCGGGATTTGTTCTGCTCCAGTCTATCTCTTGTAGTCCTGCAAGTTTTTGTTTCCAGTTTTTTGGGTATTTTTTGATCAGAAGATATCCTGCAAGAGTTATAGATTCAAGCATGTTAGTATTTGCATGCACATAATTTTTTCTGAGCTCCGCAGGAGTAACTTTATTCTCAAGAAGTAGATTCCATTCAGGAATATTTTTTGTGGTTACATTCCAAAAATCGGTTATAATCATCTTGTCTTTACTTGATAAATTCTTGTCTTTTCCAAGTATGTTTCGTGTTGCAATTTCAATACCGCTTAATGTAAAGAATTTAGTAGAGCGGTTAGATATGCTGGTTTTTTCCATCTCGGTTCTTCCACGAAACACCGGAACATCACGTATCATGTCAACCACAAATGTTGCAAAGTCATTGCGCCTGTCATACAGTATGCCAAGTGACTTTGTGGGTTTTATTGCATGCTTGTTAAGATCCGCAAACATTTGTTGGCTTTTTTCCAAATTGAGATCTTCAAAAAAAACAACAGAGATTTGATCCCGTCCTAAATCTGGATTTTCTTCAATTGCTTCTCGAATTGCAGCTGCACGATGCTGCCCATCATTGATCAAGATTGCGGCATCTTGAGATATTACAATTGTCCCAACATTACTACCTTTGGCAACAGGATTGAAGTTTATCTTCCCATCTACAGATGCAGTTATTGATGAAAACGTGTAATCTTGTGGATTTTTCAATAGATAATCACGTATTTTTGGAATTCTGGATTTTCGGAGGACTCTTTGTGCTCGATGCTCCGCCGGTATGTCTGCATCCTTGAAGGTAAACAGTTTGGCAATTGACTTTAGGGTGCACATGGCAATGTAAAAGTCGCAACTTGCTTGGCTTCCGCGAATTGCTTCAAAGTTGTGGGTGTTAATGGCCATGACCAGTATCCAAATAATTGGAAGTATATTTTTGATGAAAATACTTCATTTACTGACATCAAGATATTGTACTAATTAAAGTTATGATGATTAGTATCCTGCCAGTCACCTGTCAAGGTGTACATTAGATAAAAAATAATTGCGGACTTGGCACTGGAAAGTTTTTGATTGTCTGAAGTTGTATTTATAAAGTGGCAAAACTCAGGTACACAAGTTTGAGGCAGAATAAGTTCATCAAATTTGAAGAGATAAGTCTAAGTGATTTATACGTGGGCGAAAGCAATGTCCGTGCAGAAAATGTCACAGAAGAATTAGATGTGTTGACAGAACACATTCATGTCAATGGCTTGCTAGAATCCATAGTAGTTTTTGCAATCGATGATCTTAAAGAAGGTCATCCGATGTTCGAGTCTAGAAAAGGAAATGCAGGAAAATTCGAGATACTTGCTGGCCAGCGTAGGTTTGCTGCATTCAAAAAACTAAATGAGCAGTATCCAGACGAAAGATTCGATAAGATTCCATGCCATGTTCGTACACCACCAGAAGACGAATTAGATGCAAAGGCCATATCGATCGGGGAGAACCTAACACAGCTTCCTATGACACTCGCCGACTCTATTGACGCATGTGATGCATTGTTCAAAAAGTATGGTAATGAAAAAGATGTTTCAAAGAAATATGGAATATCCGTGTATCTGGTAAGAAAATACGTTAAATTTGCTAGATTGCCTAAATTATTGCAGGGCAATCTTACAAACATACACAAGACCCCTAAAACCGCTCTGAACATAGCGTTGGATGCAAATGATGCCTTGGATTATGATTCAAACGATCCCGATTCGGTTCAAAAAGTATATGATCTCGCAAAACGACTAGGCGAAAAGAGGAAAAAATCTACAGAAGATTACAAAAAAATGAAAATGGCAGCAGAAGAAAACCCAAAATTACCCATAGAAGAGATTGAAAAAAAAGCTAATAAAGTTCGAAATCCAAAAGCATACAAAATTACTCTGGATCCAAAAATATCTGATGACCTCGAACAGTTGGCAGAAAATATGGGTCATACTCCCGAAGAAGAAGGTGCAGCCATAATTGAAGACCATCTCGATAAGCAACAATCATCAAACAACTAGATAGGATGACCTCCAAACTACTAGATGATCTGGATTTGTATTCTGATTTGTTAGCAAGTGTGGGTACAGGTGATGAGGATCGACCGCTCACTCCAATTGAATGCTCAGACTACATAAAGCAGTTGCATGAAGAGACTGGCGAGTCACTTGAAAAGCTATCAACACGTTTAGGATTGGGGAAAAAACGCAAAATTAAAACGATGAATGAGCCACCGGACACTACTCAGATCAAACTATTTTTGAAACTACAGAACTTGTCTAGAAAGAGCGCATATATGCTCAGATTTGGAAAGTCATCAGAGGATAAAGTAGGATTCACAATAGGTTGTCTTGTTTCAGACTTGTCAGATAAAAGGGAGCAAGATGTAATTCTACAAACGGTTCTAAAGAGCATGGATGATGAAAAAAAGATAACAAAATCAGATGTGATAAAAATTTTAGAGCGCAAAAGAAAATCCCCTGACACCAAAATTGAAGAAATTATAGAGCATGTAATGAAAATAAAACCAGTCATAGAGAAGACAAATATGATAGTATTACGTGCTAGTCCACATGTTTTAGAAAAATTAGATTTCTTAAAAAAACAGGGAAAAATCCCAAAGGATGTTTTGACAGACATGGCCAATAAAAAATTTCAGGATAATGAAATATCATCAATCAGTTTAAAGAAAAACAACATATACATCACAATCAAAGACGAGCAGTTCAAAAAAATTGAAGGATTATGGAAGTCTGAAAAATCCAACGTAACACAATATTTCAACCGGATGTTAACCGAGGAAATTGCAAATGAGTGAATCAACTGAACTGGCAAACATACCATGTGATATCCTGAGCCCAAAGTATCCAAAGTGGCAGGGCATCACTATTGGAAATTCCATAGTATGTGACGGGTATTATGAAGGCAAGACTACAGCAGTATTCAGCCATTTTCACAAGGATCACACGCATAATTTTGCAAGAACTTTGACCAGATGTCATAATGTGATACTCTCAAAGATCACTTATGATGCACTGCGAATGGTGGACAGCATTCCGGAAAGGGGAACCATCAAAATATTGTCAGAGGGAGAGTCATTTCGCACAGAATTGGGGGAAAAGATTGAATTATTTGATGCCAACCATGTCCCTGGTTCAAGACAAGTCTTGGTAACAATGGAAGATCATGGAGAGAGAATTCTCTATTCCGGAGATTTTTGCTACCCTGACATTATTGTTCCAAAAGCTGATATACTGATACTCGAATCCGAGCACGGTGAAGATGTTTATGATTTTTCCACTGACAAATCATCAGTACTGAGAAGGATATGCGAACATACCATATCCCAGATTGAAAAAGGGCATTCTGTAGAGATAAAAGCACATCCAGGAACTATGCAAAATATCATGGCAGAATTGGAAAGTGAGACATCAGATGGCATGGTGATTCCAGAAAAGGTGCCATTTTTAGCAGACGAAGCAAGTGTCAATCTCACCAAAGCAGTAAAGGACGAATATAATCAAGAAATCAGAAAAATCGAGGTGGCCTCCAATGGCAGGCTTAATGAATTATACAGTGATGGAAATCCGTATGTATTGTTTTCAAGGCATGGTGCAAATACAAGCCCCCAATCGGAAAGAGGAACTGTGATTCACGTAGATGCAAACAAGGGATTCAAAACTCGGGGCCCATGGTTTACTAATGACGAGCACGTGTATTTTGCATGTCTTGCATCTCATTCTAGTTTTACTAATGTCATGGAATATGTAAAAGCAGTAGGTCCGCGGCTAGTCATTGTAGACGGCACTAGAGCGAGTCCAGAAACAGCCAATAGTCTTAAACATAAAATACAGAATGACCTTAAAATACAGGCAGTTGTCAAAGACTGTCAAAGATGACAAAAGACAATACACTAAAAGATATATTGTCTGAATTACTTTCTCAATTCTTAGAGAAATGTGCAGATTATGTTGCCAAAGATCCAATACGTGAAAGAAATACATTGGAATTTGTGTTCAAAAATAACAGATATTCTACTGACAAACAGGTGTCAGAAAAGGATTATTCAGAATTCATGTCTAGGACACTCATCAGAAAGACACTTGGTGAAAATGTCGACTTTAAGCATGCACAAGATATCATAGCATCATATGAAAATGTGAAAAAATTCTATGCGGCAGGCACAGATAATTTAGTGGAGATATTTGCACTAAATTATGTTGAAAATACAAAATCCCTCAAGTTTACAAAAAAAGAATTTGATGCCATGTTCAAAAGCCTTGTACAATTCATAAAAAGCGGGATACGCACTGTAGATTATTTCACTCCTTTATTCAACATGTCCAACCCAAATATGGTCACCAAAAAACTTCTTGGTGGTGTAGTGCTTTCTAGGATATCCCCCTGGCAATTCAAGATAATCAAAGAGCATCTAGTGGGAAGAAACGGCGGAACGCCGCCATTCATGTACAATTTGACGTATGTGCTTGAGAGTACGGTTCAGCACCAAAGTAGTCCTGAATCTGAAGATAAAATTGCGAGCGAAAGATTTGACAATTTTGTAATATCAGCATTACTGTTTGCACCAGGAGACCTCACAACAGGCCACATATACCGCAATTTCACAAAATGGACCAGAAACTCAAGTACCTTTATCAGAAGAAATTGGAGAATTGGAGATAGAAAATACAAGGTAGATGTACAGTTCAACAGGATGTGGGAATTTTACAAAAACTATTTAAAATTAAATATTGACAGCAAAGACTGGTCGTTTGTCAGAGTTGCAATAAACAGATTCATGTCAAGCACATACAGGGATAATTTGGTGGACAGAATGGTGGATCTAAATGTATCGCTAGAGTGCATGTTTAGTTCGCCAGGCGAGACATCGATGAAATTGGCCAACAGGTGCGCGACACTGGCTGGAGAGAATAACAGGAAGCGAGAGGAATATTGGAATTTTATTAAAAATGAATACAAGCTTAGAAACAATGTATTACATGGAAGATCCGCAGAAAGTAAGGTAGATTTGAAAACAATCAACGAATTGGAAAATATAATCAGGATGTGCATATGCAAGTTCCTTAACATGTCCCAAAACATATCATCCAAAAATCTTAAAGATCAAAATAAACTCAATAAGGGTAAATCCATGCGGGATTACATATTAAATGAAATTGATCTGGGTATGCTAAACAGTGCTAGAATGAATGTATTTGTGAGCAATACACATGGAGTATTCTCCCACACCAAAAAATGATGAAAGTTGGAGACAGATTAGAGAATTCTTGGTTTAACTCGAACATGCTGAGGGAAGTAGTCTGAAGGAGTGTCTTCTCAAGGTTTTGTAAAATGTTGTGGGATTCGGGGCAAGTCTCTTCCCCGTGATGTTTGGTATGGATTTGGTCTGATCCAAAATTTTGGTGTTGGTTGTCATGGTCAGTGGTTGGTTCTTTGGTACATGCCGGACTTTTCCGGGCCATATGTGGAAAGTCAAAGCGTCCGAAGGCCGCCGGGATGATTCGTTTTGTATGAAGAAAGAAAAGATGCGAAGTGAGTACCTAGGACAGAATTTCAGGTGCACAAAGCATGCAAAACCGGATCATGCAAATCCCACAAAACCGGATCAGGATCATGCAAAGATATGATGAAAAACCGCACAAAGCATGCAAAACCGGATCAGGATCATGCAAAGATATGATGAAAAACCGCACAAAGCATGCAAAACCGGATCAGGATCATGCAAAACCAGCTTAAGTAGGTTACAGACATACTGCACATGGAAAGAACAGTATGTCACAGACGCCTGAGCAAGCATCACAACAGTTTCGTCCTGACAATACCGAGGATCATGGTAGAAAAATATCTCGGGGTTTCGGAGGGACATTCCATCAATATCCACGGATACGGGAACAAGGTTGTGCTAATTGCAGACAATAAACCGGGCCTACGGGAGGACATCGACAAGTATGAAAAGGCTCTAGACAAGATGATGGAGGACGCAGGAAAGGGTGATTCTAAGCCCGATGTAGGGAAGGATACGCATTCAAAGGCTACCGCCCTAGAGAAACTTAGTATCAAATAACGGCAATCTTTACTCCTTGTCTTTCCTTGCCATTCAGCCCATCATAGATCTTTTTCAAGTTAGTACTCTTGGACCATACGTGACACTGCTCGAATCCAAGTTTGCCCCATTTGGTCATGTTATACCTGACGTGCTCCGGATGACTTTGAACCTCTACTGCCGATTCGATCTCAACGCTTACTGGAATATGATTGTCATAGTCATAGGCTACCAGATCTGTCCTGTCCTTTCCCTTCCTGATTTTTTGGGAAGCTAGAGTTACAAACATGCCCTTTTTTAGGTACGTACGAAAGACCTGCTGTGTCACGCCCTCAATCTCCCGTGCTGAACCTATCTCCTTGAAATCGGGCTCAAAATAGGTGGTTTTGGTCTCTTGTGTCAATTGGTATGGGGACAGGCGATTGTCCGGCTCAGTCTTTTTGATCATGTTGTGAGATATCATTCTCTTTAAGATATCAAGTACCTCGGCACGGTTGGATACCTTCAGCTTGGATACCATATCCACCTGCCTATGTGGTTCTTCCAAGAGCATTAACATTATCTTCCATTCCATATCGGATGGAAACTGAACTGATATGTTCTCAATCCACTTGTTCTTGTTTGCAGATGTCTGACGGACTATTGTATCCTCAACCACCCCCCGTCCGTAGCGTTGTAACTGCTCCATGATGAACCGGTCATACCTGTTCTTGTCTGTGATCAGATCGGGGGGCATGTTTAGCCAGAACTGGGTCGGTGGCGGCTGCTCCTCACCGGGGGATGCCTTTTCGCGTATCGTCCAGTGAAAGTACTCCTGACTGGCAAACTGTTGGAGTAATTCCCTCTGGAATTGCGGATCCCATATCTGGGATATTCTGGATGCGTCCTTGCCATTTACCTTTCCTATGAGCTGTGTGCCGGAATTTCCCGTAATCAAACCCAATTGTTTGTCACTTATCTGTTCAGTCGTCTGATGTGATAGGACAAGCCCTAAACCTAGAGAACGTGCCTGCTCAAGCATGAGCTGTAGTACCTGCAGATCCTTTACTATCTGAAATTCATCAAGTGCCAGTATGACTTGGGTCCTGTCTTTTTCATCTGGTACCTTGTTTGCCCTCTCTTGTATTGTAAACCACAGCTTTAGTATGAATGCCTGCATGGCAAGTGGCTGCACATGGTGCGGCATGTTCAGTGGAGATATTCTGACTATGGTGTATCGTCCAGGACGTATGAGTTCCTCAAAATTTACGGTCCCATGGCGCACGGAGAACATTCTCTTGAGTATTGGGTCAGTTGCAAACTGCTCTACACGGTTCAAAAGAGGCGTAAAGGCATCGCCCTTCAGGGTAGATATGCTCTTTAATGCCTGCTTCATCTCCGGATCTGGAGCCCCGTATGTGTTGATTATGTGAGGCAAGGCATTGTTTCCGTTTTCCTGCAGATTCAGGATTATCTCATGAATGTCTAGAAATGTCGGCGCATCATGTTTCATGTACACATAGAAGAGCAGGGCCCGAAAGATCCTCTCCATCTGAACAAAGCTGGCAGACTGCTGATACCACTCCTCAATCGTCTTCATAAAATATCCTACGTATCTGGATACTACCTCTTGACGCTCCTCTGGATTGTGTGGCGGGAGCTGCAGGGGGTTGATTGAGAACTGGGTCTGCTGTGGATCCAAAAAATGTATGTGATTGTATTCGAGCGTGGCCGAATCACACTGCCTGACAAATTTGTGGGAATCGTCACCCTTTGGATCAACGTAGACAAACGCGTTTGGAAATTCGCCGTTCCGATTCCACCTCTCCAAATGCTTTGCAAGTATGCGTATCAGGGATGTCTTGCCCGAGCCTGACGCACCTACTGCGTACACATGAGTGGCAAAGTCGGTCGGCGATATCACGGCAGCTTCGGCATCCTTTGATTTGACTATCTGGCCCCATATGGAATTCCAATCAACCTGCTTCTTTCTGGGTTTGAAGAATCCGATATTGGCGCCGGTCTTTTCTGACGGCTTTGTTGGGATGATAACACCGCGCGTAGTGTCAATGTTTGGAGTAAGCGGATCTGGAAGGTGTATGAACAGTGGCAGTTCTGACAGGGTAAGAATCAAAAATGGCAGGGGTGGCCGCTCACGATATCCACAAATCCATCTCTTATCAAAATAGTTTCCAAAGGCCGAATCAAGAAACTGCCTAGGATCGGGCAAAAGCCTAGACTCAAACACGGATATTCGCTGTTGAGCGGTCTTTTGATTCTGTATCCTGATCACTGGCGGCTTTTTCTGATCCGAGCAAAAGTCACCATAATCATACCTGAACTTTGTCAAATGCTCGTGTCCGGACCGTATGTTCTCAACAGGCAATGCCTCAACCTCGTCAAAATGCAGGTTTATCTCGGCATCACTTTTCATCAGTCCCCTGATGCTCATAAGCAGGTGCGCGTTCTGCATCTTTATTGTGGCGTGTTTTTGCAATCCTGCATAGTTGTTTGCAAAGTCGTATCCGAGTTCCGGGTGATCGTGCGGTCTTTTGTCCGGATGCAACAGTATCTCTGTATTTGATACGTAATTGCCCCGGTGTATCTCGCGGTTCTTTTCATCCAGTCTGCTTACATGCCGACGCAAAAATGTGTTGAATGCGTAATGCCGGAACGTGAATTGTATCCAGGCATACTTTGAGAGCTGGATTGTGTTTGATATTTGGGTTATGATCTGGTGTGCCTTGGACTGATCAAACACTGCGGTGTAATGTCCGTGATACGTACCTATGTCAAACACTTGGTACTCGGTTCTCTGGTCAAACCACTGCGGAACAGTCCCCCTGAGGTCTGCAAAGGCCGCATTGGGATACATGTTGCAAAAGGCCTGCTTAAAGTTTGATATGTCGCGCCTTTCTCCCACTAGGACGAACTGTAATTTCTTCTCTCTTCCGTCCCACCATATCTCAAAGCTGCGTATGCCGGCGCTTACTAGGCCTCCTGCAGCCAGAATGGCCTCCTTCTTGTTCATGACAATTGGTATTAGCACAGAACATGCCGACTGATCCGATATTTGAGCAAGAAATCTATCTGTCGAATTCAGCTGGCCCTTTTGTTTTTTGGAATTGGCCAAGCGCCATCTCTTTGATCCCAAGTTGTCTAAAAAATGGAGGGATAATAAAAGACGCTATCCGGAGAGAAGCTTGTAGAGTCCCCGGGCATTACTCATCACAGGATTCTCAGGAATGAGAATTTTGAATTTTTTGAGGCCCTCGATCAGCTCATTGTTCATTCCCGGAAGCAATAGGCCTCCTCCTGATAGCGCTATTGGATACCTGTCACCATAGTTTGCAGACATCTCAACGATCTCACTGATCAGGTGCTCTGCCATGATTTTGGCATATTTTTTACATGTGCTTTTCTCTCGTGCTAACCGTCCAATGTCCAAGTGTGCAAACTTGTCGATCTTTCTTGTGACAAAGTTTGATGCCCATTGGGAGCTCTCGCCATCAATTACCTCAAAGTCATCTATGACGAGAATCTCGGTGGTTCCCTGTCCGATAGATACAACGATTCCGCTTTTCTGGTTGAGATCAATTAGCGTACCCGATGCCTGTGCCACGACAATGCATGTTTTTGCGTTGAGTGTTTTTTTGATGATTCTGATCATCGACTCCTTGTAGTCAAAGGCGTGATATGGAAGGCCTACCACCATACTGATCTCGGCGTCCGGGCCAATCGGAGTCCTGGTTAGGCCACGTATCTGCTCCATGGATTCCAGTATGAGGTACTCTGCCTGTTTTTGATATCTGGCATCGGGCCTTCCTCTGCTAATGGGTGCAATTGCGGCTGCCCCCATCGTGGTAAGCATGGATTGTGCCTCGGTCCCCACAGCCTCAGTCGTCCTTTCGGTCCAAGTTCCGTGTATGCGTTTGACATAAAGGGATGGAAATCTCACCGAGCCATAATTTGATACGCATTTTACAAATCCGGTTCCGATGTCCAGCCCTATCTTTATCATTGATAGGAAAAAATTCAGATTAATTTAAGGTGCAAATATGCAAGGGGTGCCGGTCATACTGGGATGCCGTGATGCCGATCCTACACCCTATGGGGGCCGTAGCGGTCAGAAGTCACGGCGATCTCAAATGCCGGTTTCAATTTAAGAGGACATTTGGGTGGAACCGGGACACCGCCTACTGGATTGCGGATATGAACACGCCTAGAATAACTGCACCAAGAACGAATGGTATCGCAGGCATTGCCCATGTCACGGCGATTCCAGATCTTGACTCATAGTCAGATTCCGGATTGGGCGTCCTCAGACTCAATCTTCTCGTGCCGTTACGCACCATCTCTGCACAGAATGTGAATTTTTCATGCTTCCTCCTTCTGTGTACGGAATAAAATGCCACAATCTTTGTTATTCTGGAACATTGTACGCCGGAAAGAAAGCAACCGTGATAGATATCCTCAAGGTTGTATCTTACATTCAGCACAAATGCTGCCATGTGCTCTAGCACAAGGCCTCCAAAGAATGCCACTATCGGAACCATCACGGTGCCAAAGGACACGGGATACACAACAGAAATTGCAAGTATTGCAAGGGCATCTGCATCGCCCATCGGAAACAGCCTCCATATTGCGGCAGATGCAATTGCACCTGTAGATATGCCCAGCAATACGAAACCGCCTACGTCTGACCAGTCAAACAGGTACAAAAGTGCACCGGCACCGCCTCCAAAAATCCACACATAGTCGGGAACGGAGCGGGTCCTGACATCGTGATATGAGGCAATGCCCAGCATAACGAGTAGTAGGATCAATCTGGGTATCTCAAGCATACCTGGAACTTCCTGCGTAAAAACAACAGTTGACTCTGCATGTCATGGGTCCGGGGTTCCTAGCGAAAGTACGTCTGCTAGATGCAGCACGCCGACAATCCACCTGTGCAGATCCTGCAAGGTATCATCAAACTCGGACATTGTTCTAATGGCACCGCCGGACAGCTGTATGACATTAGGTCGTACTGAGTCAGCCAGGTTCATCCTACACAGTGTCTTGGCTTGCCTTTGTATGGTTTCTCTTTCATAAATTCCGCTAAAGATTTCAAACATACTGTGCAGCGTGTAGGAGAAGGCACAGCTGTTCTCAAGCTGCGATTTGTGGGCAATGTGGGCCTCAGTCAGGATACAGAGTTTGAGAAAGTCGATTCCAAGCAACTCGGTGATGACTTTGCACCTGCCATACAAGGTAATCCTGTATTGTGCAGGCCTGTCCTTGTTTGTCCGACATAGGTACCCTCTCTTTAGCAGGTTCTTGATATTATCATAGCACATGTTCAAGGATCCAACGCTAGCCGGATTTGATCTTCGGAACTGGTAAAACAGGAAAAGCACTCTTGTACACTGCGTGTTTGTGTTGGAATACGTGCGCATTCCCCGGATGTTTTTGAACAGGTGAATTGACTCTTGGCGTGTATATGGCATGAGGGACTATCTCCTAGGCAGGGATCCGGCAGCGATTACAACGCACTTGTGTTCCGGATGCCTTGCCCTGGCCAGTAATTTGGATGCCTTTTCTATGCTGGAGTACTTGGCAATTGCCAATGACTCTGACCCTATGTCGGCTTCCACTCCCAGATGCTTTATGACACTCTCAGGTAACACATATGTGGATTTTCCGACATCATCGGTCATGACGTATGTGTGTCCGCTTTCCTTGGCCAGTGCAACTCTGCCAGTCTTTTTGTTTACTAACAAATCCGGCTGTCTGCCTTTGAGTGGGACATACAGCAGATTCGGATCTGATTCAATGTACCTTGATGCCTTTTCCACGGTTTTTTCATCGGATTGCTTTGTCTTGCTCTTTTTTCCAAGATCCTTAATTGAGCTCGTCTCGGCAACTCTTTCTTCTACCGGTGATTCTGTTGTCTTTTCATGATATTTGGCAAGCATTGTTTTGAGGGATAATAGCGGTACCCACAACGAGTTTTCATTGGATATCATGGTAGACAGGGTTGCTGACATGATCTCCGTGGCTGCCCGTGCCTGTTCGGCAGGATCAACGCGTGAGAGCTGCCTGATGTAATAGGTCGGGGTAACGACATGGTGAATCCTTTTGGATATCTTGTTTACCATGTCTAGCAGGATGTCTCTGGCAGATTCATCTAGATCTATTTGTGCCACGCCACGCAATTCCGGACGCATGTCAAGCATTAGCAT
>RKRY01000030.1 GCA_007571135.1 Candidatus Nitrosopumilus sp.
CTTCGGAGCTGCTTTTCGTTTAGCTGCAGTCTTTCTCTTCGGAGCTGCTTTTCGTTTAGCTGCAGTCTTTCTCTTCGGAGCTGCTTTTCGTTTAGCTGCCATTACTGAATCGATAATTCCGTTGTTTTTCAGTGGTTAAACTAAAGAAATTTATACAAACTGATTACTATTTCTCGAGTAACTTTTTACAAAAAACCAATTGATCGGTAACTGTCACTACGTATTGTTACAGCCCGTTTACAACCTTGCAAGCAGTGTCTTGCTACAAATTATGCATTGTATCTCTCTTATGATCGACATTGTTGTCAAATTTATAAGAAAGTCTAGTTCTTGTCTTGTTTCCCAATGCAGTTGCACCGCAGAAGGCATATGCAATTTCCCGATCTCTGATCGCTACTTTTTAGCATTATGCACCACGTGTTTTGATAATTGTCAATACATCTTCATCTTGTAAAATATGTGTCAGACCAACTCTTTGTCCTCCAAACTTTACGCTTTTTCCCCAAACCATCCCGTATCTAAATTCCCTTTTCATTCTTCTATGCAATTTGTTACAAACATCTTCAACGGTGTCTCCTTCCCTGACAATTAAAGGTTCTTTGTAATCTGTCTCCTCACCTTTTGGCCTCATGTAAATCCGAATGAACTTTAATTTTTCATAGATTTTTTCTCGTAATGCCTCAATATTGATGTCTGTGTTAGCTGATACTTCGATAACATCTGATTTTATTTTGGTTTTAAGATCCGTAAGAAATTCTTTGTCAACTAAATCTATTTTGTTTAGGACTGTTAATGCTTTAGAATAACTAATGTTTCCCGCAATAAAATCCGAAAGCTGCTCAGATGTAACGTCTTCTCTAACCACAACTCTTGCGCTGACAATTCCGTAAAGATGCAGGATGTCTTTTAGGTGTTTTTCCGTAATATTTGTCATCTTTATTTGTTGTGCAATTGCAATTCCCCCCATTGCAGCTTTTTCAATTGTAAGATTTGGAGGTAGCTGGTTGAGTCTGATCCCAATATTTCCTAATTCTTTAACTAGAACTTCTTCGTGATAAGGTTGGAAGACATCTAATATCAGTAATACCAAGTCGGCAGTTCTTGCTACTGAGAGAATTCTTTTTCCCAACCCTTTGCCCGTAGATGCACCCTTGATAATTCCCGGAAGATCAAGGACCTGAATGTTTGCCCCCTTGTAATTCATCATTCCCGGAACAACCGTTAATGTGGTAAACTGAAATGCCCCAACCGCTGACTTTGCGTCAGTTAGCTTGTTTAGCAGGGTAGATTTTCCGACACTTGGCAATCCAATAAAAACGACTGTTGCATCACCGGTTCTTCGAACATCAAATCCGTCTGATTTCATGCCTGATTTTTTGGCAATGTTTTCCTCTTGTTCTCGTTTTAATTTTGCAATCTTTGCTTTGAGAAGTCCTAAATGATGTTCAGTGGCCTTGTTGATTTGTGTCCTTGCCATTTCGTCCTGGATGGCCTTGATCTTTTCAGGAATGCCCATTCTCTATCATTTTTTTCTGAATCTTTTCAAATAAAATCATACCATTCTTTTAATTTGACAAACCTGCTTCTTGCGTAGCAATTATTATTCGGTAATTTGGAGTAGGCGTGTGAGAAAATGTACGTTTGCAGTTGACATTGACGGAACCATAACTGAAAATGGCGGTGGTCAGATTCATCTCAATGCACTAGATGCGCTTCGCCGATTGACAGACATGGGACATAACGTGATTTTTGTAACAGGGCGATCATCAGTTGAGGGCTTTATGTTGTCTGTTTTTGGCGGTACGACAAAGATTACAGTCGGTGAAAACGGCGGATGCATCACGCTTGGTTCTAATGAACACGTATTACTTGGGAATTTAGAAGAATGCAAAACGGCATGCAATGCAATACAAGAATCGCTTGATAACGTAATTGAAAAATCAGTTTTTCCTAGGATGACCGAAGTTGTTTTAGAGCGAACGTTTGATCTAAACGATGCGAGAAAAATCCTTTTCGAGAATAATCTGAATGCAGAATTATCTGACAGTCAATACGCATACCATCTCAATTCTTCTGGGATTAACAAGGGAGTCGGATTTAAAGAAGCGATGAAGAGATTTTCTATCATTTCAGATGATGTTATTGCAATTGGCGATAGCGCAACTGATGTCTCACTGTTTAAGATGGCCAAAACAAGCGTGGCACTAGGGAATGCGGCAGATGATGTAAAATCGGAGGCAGACATAGTAGTTTCTGCAAAGGCAGGCGATGGTGTTTTAGAAGCACTAGATAAATTAGCGCCCAGATTATCACAGATCTGAGATGACCTTCAAAGCCATTATAGACGAGATTGAAAACAATCTGAAGAAGATTTTGTCTGATATATCGGTTTTGGAAGTTGATTTTTCAGTCGAACCTTCAAAATCAGGTTTTGGAGACGTAAGCTCCAACATCTCTTTTCTGTTAGCAAACCAGCTCAAAAAGAGTCCGAAGGACATTGCCGAGATGATTTCCCAAAGATATCTGGAATTACCTAAAACGTTGGTTGTAAGATCCAAACCCCACCCTTCCGGATACGTCAATTTTCTTGCAGATTGGGAAAAATTGAATCAGTTGATTTTATCGGAATCCATTCTTCCCGAATTCGGCAATGTTGATCTTGGAAAAAATTCCACTGTTGTAGTTGAGCACACAAGTGTCAATCCAAACAAGGCCTTGCACATAGGGCACGTGAGGAATATCATTATCGGCGATACGGTTTCGCGCATTCTAAGAAAGGTCAACTATACTGTTAACGTTCTAAATTACGTTGATGATTCCGGTTTACAAGTCGCAGACATTATTGTAGGATTCAAACATTTGGGATTTGAACAAGAACCTCCAGACGGCAAGAAATTTGATCACTATTGTGGCGATGATGTCTATGTTAAAACGACTGAAAAACGTGAGCAAGATCCAAGCATCGAAGAGATTAGGAGAATGGTTCTAAAGGAGTTAGAAGACGGAGATTCAGAGATAGTAAGATTCAGAGATAGGATTACGCGGCGCGTTCTATCAGACCAGCTTGAAACATGTTGGAATTTAAGGGTGTCTTATGATTGCTTAAATTTTGAGTCTCAGATTATCCGTTCAGGGTTGTGGTCAAGAGCCTTTAAGAAACTAAAAGAGATGGACCTAATAAAGTTTGAAAATGAGGGCAAAAATCAAGGCTGTTGGGTTATTCGAGGAGAAAAAGAGGAAAATGACAAGGTAGTTGTAAGAAGCAATGGCACTGCAACCTATATTGCAAAAGACATTCCTTATGCTGCATGGAAACTGGGATTGCTAGAGGATCCGTTCCAGTATTCAAAATATGAAAAAGAGCAACCGTGTGCAAAGACATTATGGCAGACTACTCTAAGCGGTGGCACGTACTCTCGAAACTTTTCCGGGGAGAAAGTAATTACCGTGATTGATTCTCGTCAAGCAAGATTGCAAGACATTGTTACATCCCTAATGGGCAAATTCAAATCAGCTCCGGACGCATATGTTCACTTGGGATACGAGTCTGTCACATTAAGTTCGGATACGGCAAAAACTTTGGGATTAGATACTGATGGAAAACAAGCTCAGATGTCCGGACGCAGAGGGCTGTATGTAAGTGCAGATTCGGTATATGAGTTGCTAAAAGAAAAAACTCTCAAAGAAACAAAGACTCGCCATCCTGAAATGTCCGAGTATGAAATCAACCAGATTGCGCACAATGTTGCAGTTGGCACCATCAGATATGAAATGGTTAAGCAGGACTTGGACAAGATCATTGTTTTTGATCTTGATAAATCACTTAGTCTTGAAGGGGATACTGCACCATATATTCAGTATGCTCACGCTCGGGCATCAAGAATATTGGAAAAGGCCCAAAGAGCTCCGTCAATTGATGTTGATTTTGCAATGTTAAAGGAGAAATCGGAACTTGATTTAGTAAAAACAATCGGTTTGTTTGATCTAAATATCAGAGATGCAGCAAAAAATTTATCCCCCAAAGTTATCTCTAGATATTGTCATGATTTGGCCGTGGCATTTAATTTATTTTATGAGAAATCAAAAGTGCTGGATCTTGGGGATGAAAATCTTGAAAGAGCACGATTGTGTTTAGTTAATTCATTTAAGATCACCATCAAGCAAGCATTAGATTTGCTCGGAATAGATGCCCCTGAAAGAATGTAAGGTTACAGAGATGCGTAGTGATCCCGGTTGACAATCACTTATCATTCTGTCAGCAAAGACTGATCAAAACGTAGTGTCTATGTTAGATATCTGCTCAACTTGACGGGCCTGACATCACCGTTATCCAGCATTCACGTATCGACTCCTTCATCTCGTCTGTGCTTTCGTACAGCCTGTTGCCGGTGCCCTTGCGTAGTGTTTATGATTAACAATCACTTATCATTGTACCGACAAAGACTGATCGAAAGGCATGACCACGGCGCATCCTGATATGCCGTGAAAAACCAAGGAAAGCAGGTGCGTAGTGTCTAGGTTACATGTTGGAACATCTTGACAGATTACTTGGCTAGAGAATACTATTCGGTGTGTTCCAATTTTAGACCAAGTCACTACGGAATGCTGATTTTTGGGGAAATTGACGCCTGTCAGAAGGCTACGTGGAACCAGCTGTACGAGAGCATGGAGGAGATGAGGGGATCCATGAAAAAGAT
>RKRY01000128.1 GCA_007571135.1 Candidatus Nitrosopumilus sp.
ATCCGGATTTACCCGTACTTACAGGCACAGGCTGGACATCATGAGATTCATCTCCAGAGAATCGCTGCTGCCGAAAATAATATGATCGGCAGTATATACTGTGTTGCTTGCATGCAAAAGCTGTCACAAACGTCCTACTATAGAATCATCCAAAAACCCCCGATGCTTTTGTAGCATCTGTGAATTCGACAATGCCGTGTCAGTTTGCAAGGCTATGCATAATTAGGATTTGTCAGTTTCTGCAGAAAGACAAATTCGAACCGTATCTTTTGGAAGATAATCTGACCGCATCCGCAGTCGGAACAGACAAAATGGCATCGGTCGCAGTTTTTTATCATCTTTTTACCTTGCAACCAACGATTTTGGCAAGTGCGGCCTTACAATTCCCTTAAGAATCAGTTAATTCTTTGAACATAAAGCCATAACCCATGTTGATACACAGTCCATGTCGGCAGCCAGAATCTATCCAAATGATTGGTTTTAGGCAGTTGTTGATGTTTTTTTCCAGCCTTGCAAGCTTTCTGCCTGCCAAAACAATTCGGCTGATTTTCTCTCTTGCATTTGTCAAAAACTAAGTGGCCTGCATGCACGCATGTAACACTGGTTCACACACAATGCCTTTTCGGACGTCTGCTTTTTTTGAAATTACTAGTCCAGCATTTTGATGATTCTAATCCGTTTTTTTGAGAATCTGTCAGGCTTAAATTAAGCTGCTCTTTGGATTTGCTGGGATCGTAGTCTAGATTGGCATGATTCTGCGTTCGGGACGCAGGGGTCGCGTGTTCAAATCCCGCCGATCCCACCACCGTTGACCAACGTTCTCGTGTCTTATGATGTCAAACATGGGACAGAATCAAGATGATCCCTCTGAAGACAGTTTCTTGCAACTTGATTGTCATCCGTTAGAGTTATAGTGCCGGCTAAAAGTTCACCGGCACAACCGTCTTTCTGTCAAGGTACATTTGTAATCGGTTAAGTCAGTCTTGACAATTTCAACTAATTATACAAGATTTATCAAGTTATTGAAAAATATACAGTATGCAAGCTATGAACTTCAATTTTTTAGAAGTTCCTTTATGCGACTTAACCGATTACCACGCTGGAGCTCAACCCGGTGGAGGTACAGTGGCGCTCCATCCGTAGTGACTTGGTCTAAAATTGGAACACAATGAATAGCATTCTCTAGCCAAGTAGTCTGTCAAGATGTTCCAACATGTAACCTAAACACTACGCAAGGCCATAGGCGACAGACTGTACGAAAGCACAGACGAGATGAAGGAGTCGGTACGTATGATGCTGGATAACGGCGAGGTCAGGCACGTCAATATGAGCAGATATCTAACCTAGACACTACGGCCTGACAAGGGAGTCAGATATGGCGTACACCGACATTCCCTCCTTTCTCATGGCGTATGCCAGCAGCCTGTCCCTTGCCTTGGGATTCACCTCCTCTTTGTGCATCCGGCGCAGCCGCGCCGTACCGATGCCACTGAGGAAACCGCATTCGGCAAGTGTTGTTTTTGATTTAACCATGGAGTATGACAGATGCCCTGTGATCCATACGTTTTGATCAGTCTTTGTTGACAAAATGATAAGTGATTGTAAATCGGGATCACTACGGAGATCCACTTTGAAAATGTTTGATGCATGCAAGGTAAAGATCACCAAAATGATCCATTGTTTATCGTGAATACTATGCGCAAGCGTCTTTCCAAAATTTTACCACATCAAAGACCTCAATTCTTGGAAGCATTTTGGAACTTCGTTTTCCTTCCAAGTTTAATTGACTGTGATGGAAGAATGGCAAATACCATTAGAACTGGAGTTACTGTTCTGGATTTTAGGCATTTGCCCATCACAGTCTATTTGAAATCATGTTGGAATCTAATATATTTTTGGCAAAAGATGCAGTATGTGTATTACAAAAAGTGGTATACCCCCACCTGTGATGGCACAGACCCCCTCAGAAGGCCGGTGGAAATGAGGTCTGTGTGCCCAAGAGACATATGGACAGGACCGGGCCCAGAGACATAATGAAACTTGACAGATCAAAGGTGCGGTGGATAATCCGTCGCAAGCTGGACGGGACCATGCACAACAGGCAGATTGCAGAGACGGTGGACATCTCCGTAACCTGGGTACAAAAACTATGGGCAGGATACAGGAACACAAATCCTGCCGATATCATCTTCCCAGAGAACATGGGCAGGCCCAAAAAAGGCAGGTACGGGCACCGGGAGCGTAACCGGTTAAGTCGCATGAATGAATTTGTAAAAAATGGAAGTTCATATCTTACATGCGGTATATTTTTCAATAATTTGATAAATCTTGCATAATTTGTTGAAATTGCCAAAGCTGACTTAACCGATTACCTAGGAGCACTCGGCAGTGGTATCTGCATGTCACTCCAGTCTTGACGATAGCGGAGTCCGGCAGACAGTCCGGCATACAATTTGTAGATCGTTAGGAATAACTATGCCATACGGCGACATACGCAAGATCATGCGGGACGAGGATCTCTCAGAACGGGAGCCAAACAAGGCCAAACAGCGCAAATGGGTGCGATACGAACGGCGGTACTCAAACTCCATGTGGCATGCCGACTACAAGATGCTCGATGACGGAAGGTGGTTCATAGCGTACCAGGATGACGCCTCACGACTCATCACCGGATATGGTGTATTTGAGCATGCAACTACAAAAAACGCACTGTAGGTACTGCACCGGGCCATAAGAAACCACGGCAGGCCTGCATCCATACTGACTGACCACGGCAGCCAGTTCTATTCCAGCGAGGCGGATGGCAGGAAGCACGCAGAATCCAGCTTTGAGCAGGAGCTGGTACGGCTGGGAATAAGGAACATTCTGGCACGCGTCAACCACTTGCAGATTCGGGCAAGTCACAACTGTCTGCAACTGGGAATAAGGAACATTCTGGCACGCGTCAACCATGTGGTCTCTTCTTCTTCAATATTCATTAGATCTGGGAATAAGGAACATTCTGGCACGCGTCAACCACCCCCAGACAAACGGCAAGAGCTGGAGCGGTTCCACAGGGAACTACAGAGAAAGCTGCACTTTTTCTTTGAGGTGGCACCTGGCAGAGAGCTGGAACAGTGCCGTGTAGGAGGCCCGTTTCATACTGAAGGCAGGGTGGATCCAGTCGAGCGCTTTATACGATGGTACAACAATGACCGCCCGCACCGCTCGCTTGACTTTGAGAACATGGAGACGCCTGCCCATGCATTTGTCCGAAAGAAGGCCCCAAACGATGCCGCCATAAGGGAAGATACAAAGAAGCCCGAAAGACATGGGAGGCATGGCTGAGATGAGCAATCAAGGGGGTATACTACTTTTCATCACTCCATACATTCGTAATAGAATCACAATCTAAATAAGCAATGCAGTATTTATTCTAAGGAATGGTAGCAAAACGCAAAACAACCACAAAAAAAGATCTTGAAGAAAAAATCGCAGAATTAGAGGAAAAACTATCAAAATTATCCACACAACTTGAAAAACCCGTTCCTAAACCAGCCGAAACAAAACCTGCAAAAACCAAACCAGCCGAAACAAAACCTGCAAAAACCAAACCAGCCGAAACAAAACCTGCAAAAACCAAACCAGCCGAAACAAAACCTGCTAAAAGACCTGAGATGTTTGGAAGTTTCAGTGGGCAGAACATGACAGTTGATGGTGTCGTGACACAGGTGCAACAGCAACAAACAAAACCCCGAAAACTAACTGGCACACTTCCGAAAGGTATGGAGCAGCCACAAACACAACAGCCCCCGCCTTCACAACAGCAAACTATCTATAGTTCTAGTGAAGGAAAATCAAGAAAAGATCAACTCGAAGAATATGAAAAAGATTATTTGGAGAGAATCGAACAACAAAGAATCAAAGAAGAAACAGAAATCAATAGATTGCGTGAAGAAGAATCAAAGAAGAAAGATTCATCCACAAGAGGCAGCTTGCCAAAAGGTTTTGAACCGCAGCCAGAACCTGAAGCACCAAAACCTTCTAGAGGAACTCTTCCAAAAGGATTCTGATCTTTGCAATCCTCTCTTTTACTTTATTTTTGGCTTAAGTTCTTAAAATCATCCAAAACTTGCTGTGAATGTCCTGCTGGCTTGACCTTTGGATACACTTTGAAGATCTTTCCTTTCTCGTCTACCAAAAACGTGCTTCTCATTACGCCCATGTACTCTCTTCCAATGAATTTTTTCAAACCCCAAACCCCGAATGATTTTGAAATTTTATTGTCCGTATCTGACAACAGTGGGAATTTGATTCCCATTTTGTCACAGAATCTTTTGTGCGAGTCTACGCCGTCTGGACTGATGCCAACTATCTCAATTCCCTCTTTTTGGAATTTTTTGTAATATTTGGCAAATTCATCAGCTTCTGTTGTGCAGCCCGGAGTAAAGTCTTTTGGGTAAAAATAAATGGCGTGTTTTCTGCCCTTAAAATCAGATGACCTTACCTTGTTGCCATTTGAGTCCATCACTTTAAACTTTGGGACAGAATCGCCCTCTTCTAACATGTACCATGTTCTGGTTTTGTAATTAATTACTTTTTGGCCTGACATGATCGGAAATCTGATCCGAATCTTTTATATGGTAACTGGCGTGGCATTAGCCTATGGTTAATCCAAGGGCATACCTTGCTGAAGCAATCGCAACATATGGGCTAGTATTCTTTGGTCCACTTTCAGTAATTTTAGCAATTGCATCATTTGGGGAAGAACTGACAACACAATCTGTATTGTTTATATCTCTTGGACATGGCGGTGCAATCGCATTGATGATTTACGCATTTGGACATGTATCCGGCGCGCACATTAATCCTGCTGTTACAATTCCCATGATGATCACAAAAAAAATAGGAATTACAGATGGCATTGGCTACATTATTTCACAGTTAGTTGGAGCAGTATCGGCAGCTGCAACCCTAAAAGTAATTCTTCCAGAACTTGGGGCCAAAGTTAACTTTGCAACACAGGGTGGACCAAGTGACCTGATTAATAACAGCATTAGTTCCGGATTTGCAATTGAGGCAATCCTGACCTTCTTCTTAGTTACCGTAATCTTTATGAGCGCAGTTCACAAGAAGGCATCCTTAGGTTGGCACGGATTTACGATCGGCGGAATGGTGTTCTTGATTCACTTAATCGCAGTACCTTTAACCGGCGCGTCGGTTAATCCTGCAAGAACCTTTGGCCCTGCACTAATTTCAGGATTCTGGGAATTCCACTGGCTATATTGGGCAGCCCCCATTCTTGGCGGAATTGTAGCAGGTTTGATTATGAATTATGTCTTTGTCAGAAAAGCAGACCAAGAAGCATAATCCCGTGTAGTCTGTCGCATAATCATGCCTAGATGGTGGGTTGCTACAATTTTGCCATCAGGACAGGATTTTCCACCCAAAACAAACTTGGATCGTAGTCGGTTAAGTCAGTTTTGACAATTTCAACTAATTATACAAGATTTATCAAGTTATTGAAAAATATATAATATACAAGCTATGAACTTCCATTTTTTACAAATTCTTTCATGTGGCTTAACCGGTTACACAGATTTGTCTATTGATGAGGGGGTTGTTGTAGATAATGGTACTTACAAACGATTAGATTATCATGATCCACGTGGTAAGGTTCTGTTTGATGCAGACGGTAAATTACAATTTGCAGATAAGATAGGTGTAATACCTGAGTACTTTACAAGGAGACGAGATTAGACAACAACAGATTCTTGATGAGATTAAAAGATCTGCCGTTCGTTATGAATTAATTTTAAAGTATCAAATTCCACCTAAACCGTATGAGATTGATGAAGAGATTGAGAGAAGATCAAGACAAGAACAAGAGAAAATTGTTTATGATTTGGAGATATCCATAAGGAAATCACTAATCATAAAATCAAAAGAAACAGGTGTTAAACGCCCTATCAGGCAGGATGTTATAGACGAATTTGAGAAGATGAGGAGGGAATCTATACCTGATATTGATGTATTGTGCCGTAAACCAGATCTTCGTGTACAAAAGGTAATCGATTAAGTCGCATGAAAGAATTTGTAAAAAATGTGAGCTCATAGCTTACATACTGTATATTTTTCAATAATTTGATAAATCTTGTATAACTAGTTGAAATTGTCAAAACTGACTTAACCGATTACATGCTGGATAACGGTGAGGCCGGACCCGTCAAGATAAGTGTTTATCTAACGTAGACACTACCCACTCCAACAGATCATCAAAGTCATGGGTGTTGGGGAGGGCAGGTGATGAAAGGTTCATGCAACATACTCCTAATACCAACATTTTTAAAAATTTGACAGCTCTTTTTCCATATGGCTCCAGAAGATGCTTTTGCGGTGCTTGACACAGAGCTATCAAAACTCCAAAGTCTTGTTTCAAAGGTCCATGATTCCACCTTTGACATTCCTGAAATAGTGAAAATCTACTACCAAGTAATGAGCGTCTCCTCTATGTGTGAGATGCTTACCCGGCAAATGTCAGGCAATGCACACAAGTCCATCTCAGATAAGATTGTTAAAACTCAAGACTATATCGCCT
Organism: Candidatus Nitrosopumilus sp.; assembly: GCA_007571135.1. Taxonomy (GTDB): domain Archaea; phylum Thermoproteota; class Nitrososphaeria; order Nitrososphaerales; family Nitrosopumilaceae; genus Nitrosopumilus. Next base: position 6,578 of record RKRY01000128.1, read on the forward strand.
CTAATTTTGACGCTAAAATTCATCCAAAAATCCTTGAATCACTGACTGCTTCGATTCAAAGAACAACCAAAATCCTGCGATCAGAATCTGGAGGAAAATCCAAAGAAGATATCAAAAAATGGTCCTGCATGTTTGAGGATCTTCGCAAAAAAATGAGCACCAAAGAATTTGTTGAACAATACCAAAAGAGACTGTTATGATCAAACAACTTGCAAAGAATCTTGTCAAACTGAAAAAAGGACTTGTACAAATCGATGACAGAAAAAGCCCCATCCAAGAAGTGATCCCCTCTACCACATCTGAAAATTTTTCAATTCCTCAGCAAGACCTGGAATTGTTACATCAATTTGTAGCAAAGAACCCCATCTACCACAACTCATATGAGCAGAAAATCAACGGCGTTGACTGCATTGTTTATGAGGGTGACATTAACAAATATTGGCTAAGTAGCATTCAATACGACTCTAGTAACGCCCCTTTTTCCCCTACGTGGATAATGTCTGCATACATAGGCGCATTGTATGCAAAAAAACGTGGATATTCTGAAATTGTCGATGTCGGTTCTGGTGATGGGAGAATTGCATTTTGCGGCAAAATGCTGGATATGGCCTCTTACAGCATAGAGATTGACGACATGCTAGCCGATCTTCAAAAATCACTGGTACCTTTACTTGATTTTCATCCATGTCACTCTGATGCAGCAACATTTGATTATGATTCCTTGGATTTAGTTTGCCCGTTATTTTTCATTGGAGGTCTTGCCCAGATGGGAGGGACTGGTTTGGTTTCCAGCGTATTAGGGAAGATTGATACAGAGTTAAAGCAAAAATCAGGCTGGGCTTTTCCTGGAACTCTGTCTCCAAAGTATGCACTGGACCCAAAAGGCGATGCTGGATGGGGCACTCTGATTGATGCTAACAATCTGAAAAAAATCCAAACAATTACCCTTCCAACTACTTGGACATTTCGTGAAACTGATGATGCACAATACATTTTTGCAGAATCAGGCTAAATAGCAATCCAAATTAAGCGTAAATTTGCCACTCTTTCCGGACTCGTTGCATAGCTTGGATAGTGCGAACGCTTGCGGAGCGTTAGGTCGTCGGTTCGAATCCGATCGGGTCCGTATATCAATATGAATCTAAAAGTATCCAAGTCGACCCAAAAGTACCGCAGTGATTTGGTCTAAAATAAGAACAGAAACAGACAACATTTTCTGACCAAGCAACATGGATCCAACCTCCACATACATAATCCATGAAAGAAAGCATTCTAGTACCCCTGGCAGGCAACTTTTTGCCGGGAACCGGCATTAAAAAGCTGCGCAGGATGCAGAGACTGGAGAAGGATCCGGTTTCCGCGCAGCGCCTTACG
>RKRY01000017.1 GCA_007571135.1 Candidatus Nitrosopumilus sp.
TGAAAAATTCCTCAAAAAGGCGGACAAAGCATTACAAGACGGCGTTAAAAGGGCAGACGAAGTTCTAGATGATGCCGTAGAGTTTGGAGTGATGACTGCAAAGCAAGCTGCAAAAACAAGTAAGAATTTGCAAAGACAGGCAACCAAAGAGAGGGTGGCGCTACAAAAAAGGGGAGCAAGGAAAATAAGCGATGGCATCACGGCAGCTAAAAAAATTACGGCAAACGTCGATGACGACTTGGCAACACTAGAAAGGTTAGGAAAGCTAAGAGAGTCAGGGGTAATTACTGAAAGAGAGTTTCAGGCAAAGAAAAAGAGAATTTTGGGAAGAATCTGATGGAGAAGACCAACATTGCAGGCAAGGGGGAACAAAGAAGGGCAAACCAGAATTGGTTTACTGGCAGGACGTGGATGAAAGTACTGTCTGAAAAGATCAAATTAGTGGATCAAGACATGTACCACGTCCATTTTGAAGAAGGCTCTAGGACGAAACTTCATTTTCATAATGGAAACCAGATGCTCATCACTACCAAAGGGGAGGGAAGTTTAGAGATTTTTAGAAGATTTGGAAATAAAAAAACAGAGTTTAAAATTAAAAGAACAAAAAGGATCGCGCTTAAAGAAGGCGACATAGTGCACATTCCGGCCAGAGTGTTGCACACGCATGGGTCTATCAGCAAGACAAAAGAGTTTGCGCACATTGCACTTAACATTAGGCCAAAAAGGAACGCAGGATACGAGACTGTATGGTACGAATCAGATTTCAGATCAAAGGTTTCGGGGATCATCATCTAAACACGACCAAAGTATTTGCAAGTCCAACGGTTAAAAGTGGCAAAGGCACCACGTCAAATGACGTCTCACCCATGCATTCAAAGTAACAGCTGGATCAACTGTAGGAACAGGAAAAAGGCACCACAGTCAAATGACGTCTCGCCCATGCATGGTGTTTGTGTAATCAGTCAAGTCAGTTTTGATAACGTCAACTAATCATGCAAAATCTAGCAAGTTATTGAAAAATATAGAATATGCAAGCTATGAACTCTCATTTTTTACAAGTTTTTTATGTGACTTGACCGATTACGTCATGGGTGACCACGACAGGCCCGCCTCAATCATGACGGACCACGGCAGCCGGTTTTATGCAACAGGATGGACCGGAACCGGGATGCCGGAGGCAGATTCGAGATGAGGCTCGCAGGGCCAGGAATGTGCCAGATACTGACAGGCGTAAACCATCCCCAGACAAACGGCAATCTGGAGCGCCTGCACGGAGAGATACAGTGCATGCTGCGCCTGTTCGAGGAGATAATGATTGGAAGGAGTGATCCCATGGACCTGTTCATGCAGTGGTACAATACGACCGGCCCACGTGTCCATTGACTGGGACAACCAGGAGACGCCGGTGCAGGCGTTTGCAAGAAAGATGCCGCCCAAGGGGGAAACAGTGATGGGGGAAGACGGGGGAGGAACACCATGCTGGATAGGGGGCGAACTACTTTCCATATTCCACACAGACTAGCAACCAAGCAATTATTTTTAAAATATGAAGGACGGGTAATTTTGTGAACAAATACCAAGCTCAGCGTGTCTTAAACCTGAGTCCAAATTCAACACAAAATGAGATCAAGGCAGCGTACAGAAAATTGGCGTTAGAGGTCCACCCAGACAAAAACAAAGACAAAAGCAGGGATGAGGAATTCAAAAAAATTACCGAAGCCTATAATTTTTTAAAAGACAGCCAGGATCAAAATGGATCACAGATCCGCGCAAATCCTAAAACCGAGACAAGAACCGATTCGAAAAGGCGGCCACAGTGGGGAGCACCTAAAGACGAGAAGACACCAGAGCAGGATTGGGAAAAGTACACCAGGGGGTTTGAGGAGGGAGATCCTGATTTTTGGAGGGAGTATGAGAGAAAGTTTTGGGAAGAATACAATGCAAAAATAATGGCAGATGGCAAAAAAGGAGAATTTAACAAGGCAGGGGAGTCAAAAAGACAGCCAAATCTTTTCGTAGATGTTGACAAGAGCTTGTGTATCGGCTGCTGCAGTTGCGAGATAATTGCACCAGAGGTCTTTCAGATTGACAAGGAAGGAAGCTTTAATCCGAAATCATCTGTGATAAATCAAAAGGGGGCAGGAATAAACAAGATCATGAATGCGGCAGAAACGTGTCCGACAAAGGCAATAATTGTCGAAGACATGGATTCGAAAGAAAGGCTGCATCCACACTAGGTCATGACTTGAGTTTGTCATACAATTGCTCAGTTTCAAATTCTGTGATCTCCATTCTTGAGTTAAACATGCTGTGAATCGGTCCTGCAGAATCAGAGTCACTTCTCGGGACCAGATGGACATGCACATGCGGGATCTCTTGTCCGGCACCCGTTCCGTTGTGGACTGCCAGCAGAGTAGCGCCCGATATGGAATCGACTTTTGCAATCATCCCCCGTACCAGGGAGAACAGATCAGTGTTCTCGTCCCTGTCCAGGTCCTGTATCCTTTCATGGTGGCTTTTTGGAATTACCAAGACGTGTCCCTTTGATAAGGGAAACGCATCCATAAAGGATATCGAATGTTTGGTCTGAGCCAAGAGTTTTGCAGGGATGCTGCCTGAAACTATCCTACAGAAGATGCAGTCCATGTCAAATGATGGCTTTGGGGATGACAAAGTCATGGCCTGACAATTGTTGCCCATGCAAGATCCCGTCCAAACTTGATTGTTACCGCATCGCCGACATCCTTAGTGCAATCAGATATGGTTTTTGGGACATTGTCATTGGTCTCAACATAACACACCCCGTCTTGATTAGCCAGGATCACAACATCTTCAAAGACATCTTCACGAATAAGATTCCAAAACGGGAATACGGCAGTGGAGATAACGATTCCTGCTGCAAGGAGCAGCCCACCAAATATCAGACCCCCTCTTTGTCCGGACGTTAGTTCCACGTCACCACGTTCCCCCATCACCGGCGTTAGGATCAAGTTTTTTGGCAGGTACGTTTCCATGAGCTTTTTTCATATGACGCTTTAGTCTCTCAGGGTAATGAAGCTCCGTTCCGCACATGTCACACTTGGTCTGGCTTTCCTTGGACTTTCGTTTGAACAGACCCATACTCTTATAAAAATTTGAAATGTATTATAAAGGATGCCAAAGATTTCAAAGGTATGGAAATTAGGAACGTCGCAATTCTAGGCTCAGGCGTAATGGGTCACGGAATTGCCCAAATTTCTGCAACGGCAGGTTACAACGTGGTTCTTCGAGACATCGAGCAGAGATTTTTGGACAAGGCAATGGAGAAGATAAGGTGGAGTCTAGACAAACTAGTCGCAAAGGAGAAGATCTCCAGTGAGGAAGGGAATGCAATCTTTAAGAGAATTTCCCCAATCGTTGATTTGAGTGATGCGGTAAAAGGTGCAGATCTGGTCATTGAGGCTGTCCCGGAGATCATGGAGTTAAAGAAAAAAGCATATGAAGATCTGGACAAGGTTGCAGATCCAAAAGCAATCTTTGCATCAAATACCAGCACGCTGCCCATCACAGAGATTGCTGACGTGACGTCACGTCCTAAAAGATTCATCGGGGTTCATTTTTTCAATCCGCCACAATTAATGAAGCTAGTAGAAGTCATTCCGGGAGAAAAGACATCCTCGGAGATCATCGAACTGACACAGAAATATGTCAAATCAGTCGACAAGCAAGCTGTCCTGTGCAGAAAGGACGTTCCTGGATTTATCATAAACAGGCTTTTTATACCGATGGTTCACGAGGCATGCTTTGTAAAAGACAGAACAGGTGCAACATTAGAGGAGATAGATTCTGCTGTAAAGTTCAAGTTGGGATTTCCAATGGGGATCTTTGAACTGGCAGACTTTACTGGAATGGATGTGATTCACAAGGCAACGACTGAGATGCACGCCAGAGACAGAAAGGTGGTCAGCCCGCATCCGATCGTCGAAAGGATGTTTGATGAGAAGAGACTGGGTCAAAAATCAGGCCAAGGGTACTACAAGTACTCAGATGACAGGTATGAAAGGGTTGCGTTATCTGAGGAGCTGGCCAAAAGATGCAATCCGATACAGCTGGTTGCAAACATAATAAACAATGCGGCATGGCTTGTAAGTAATGGTGCAAGTGATGTTGTGGAGATAGAAAAAGCTGCACGGCTGGGGCTGGGACTGAAAAAACCCCTATTTGCAACTGCAAAAGAGATAGGAATTAAAAATATTATTGATGAGTTAAACAGGCTTGCTGCAGAACACGGCGAATTTTACAGGCCGGATCCCCTACTAGAAACAATGCGGTAATTGCAGCCAACGTAGTCAACACCTTAAGAAATCGCTCAGTTTGACAGGAACAATGACCTTTTGTCGGATCATTGTCCGTATGGTAATCGGTTAAGTCACACACAATGTCATATAATTTTGATCCAACGATCTAAAAGGGATCAGTTTCACACCACCACATGGAAAACCCGGATGTCAAGGCACTGCGGGAGTAATTGGTTAAGTCGGTTTTAATAACTTCAACTAATCATGCAAAATCTAGCAAGTTATTGAAAAATATGGAATATGCAAGCTATGAACTCTAATTTTTTACAAATTCTTTCATGCGACTT
>RKRY01000058.1 GCA_007571135.1 Candidatus Nitrosopumilus sp.
TTCTTTGCATCAAATTTTGAGGATAATTCCATCTGGATTTTGATGCGCATGTGGCATTATAAAGCTAAATTGACTTTTTGAGACGTACTGCAATTAAGGTAATGATGATTTTCATGGACTAATTGCGTTTTGGGTCGGAAATCCAGTCTTGATGGCAATTACAATAGCCGTCACTCCTAGGCGGCAGTATGTTGCACAACTTGCTTTTCAAAGCCATATTTGACCAAGATTATCCTAATTTAGGCAGGTTATGCAACATGCTACTAGGCGGGGTTGTGCAACAACATACTACCGCCATGCCAAAGTCTAAAACAATGTAGAAAAATTCTCCCAGGTAAAGTACGAGTCCCAGGAGTCGCTACTTTGCACAATTTTGAATTTGGTTATGTGGCACAGCTGTTGCAGACAAAATCTCTCAGACTCACAAATTTTGTAGAAAATGGACGCTAGTCCTTCCTGTGATTTTCCCGAATTTTATCCTCTGTAACTGTCCAATCAATTAGAATGTCATGATCTGATTTTGGAATGTTTTTGATTACCTGTTTTTCTAAAGTTAGCGAGACTGTAGTCGCGCTGTTTTCTGCCAGAAATCTGTCGTAAAATCCATGACCGTATCCAAGCCTCACTCCTGCAGGCGAAATTCCTACAGTTGGAACCAAGATCAAATCCAGATCGTTTCCCTTTGGACACCCGTCTTTTGGTTCCATAATGTCAAAACTTCCCCTCTCCAAGCTTGAAAAACCTTCAATTTTTCTAAACTCCATTACGTCTCCCATGACTTTGGGTAAAAACACCCCTTTTTTCATACTCAACAATTCCTGAATAATATCTTGTGTGAGAATCTCGCTTCCAGTCGGATAGTATGCCCCAATCTTTTTTGCATCTCCAAAGTCTTTTATCTCCAGTACTTTTTGATGAATCTTCTCGCTTGCCATTTTCAGATAATCAAACGATGTGTCGTCTCTTTTCTCTAAAAGAAGACTTCGAAGCGATTTTTTCTCTGAATTGCTATCCAATTTGACTACTCATGGATGCCGCAGTTATTGTATTTTTTAGCAACATTGCAACAGTCATTGGCCCTACTCCTCCCGGAACCGGGGTTACAAATGATGCCTTTTGGATAATCTTGTCATAATCTGCATCGCCAACCAGCTTGTCCATATGGCGAGAAATTGCAACATCTATGACTATTGCCCCGTCTTTTATCATGTCCGGTGTTAATGTAAACTTGCTTCTGTCTCCCACTGCAGTAATTATGATGTCTGCAATCTTGCATAGTTCTGTTAAATCCTTTGTTCTAGAATGACACGTCAATACGGTTGCATCCTTTTCTAAGAGCAGATGATACAACGGTTTTCCAACCAGGTTGCTTCGATTAATCAAAACAACTCTCTTCCCCTCCAATTTGATTCCATGGTAATCAAATATCTCCATTACTCCTGACGGGGTACACGCAACAAGGACTGCCTTTTTCATTGCAAGCAGGCCTGCATTGTACGGGGTTAGTCCGTCTACGTCCTTGAGAGGTGAGATTCTTGATGTCGTTACAAATTCATCCAACTGGTTTGGCAATGGCAATTGGACCAAAATCCCATGAACCGATCTGTCCGAATTTAACCCGTCGATAATCTCGTTTAATTCGGCCTGGGTAATACCTGCACCCAGCGTGTGATCCCTTGTGATAATTCCAACTTCATCGCATGCCTTGTGCTTGTTTCTAACATAGGTGGCCGATGCCGGATTGTCGCCTACTAGGACCGTTGCTAGGCACGGATTTATGCCCTGTCCCTTGAGCTCATCGACTGCCTTCTTTACCCTGTCTTTGACTGACTGGGCAATCATTCTGCCGTCAATCTTGGCGCCTGCCATGATGTGGTGTTGCCGTGTTGATATTTAATCCTTGGAATCATACTTGAAAATTTGGGAAAAGAAATTAAATGGCAGGATCCTACTTTTTTCATGTTTGTAATGGTGGCTGATATTCAGCTAAAAGACGGCACAGAGGAGGATTTCAAAAGGTGGTTTTCTGAATCAAGCATGGTGCTGTCTGGTTTTCCCGGCTTTGTCTCTCGAAGGCTCCTAAAAGCCCATGATGGCAGCGGCTATAAAATTATTGTCGAGCATGAAAGCAAAGAGACCTTTATCAAAATGCATAACAGTCCTGAACACGAAAAACTGCATCCGACAGGTCATTCCTTTATGAGCGCAGACCCAGTGCGAAAAACCTTTTCGGTAATTGCCAAATAAATTGAAACTCGAATATGACCTGGACGCATATGTTGAGAGGATAAAAAACAACTCTTCTGTTTTTCATACTTTTATCAACAAACAGAGTCTAGCTGCCGGCGTTCTTGTCTTGGAACCTGAAGAGGAGGACACTCAAGAACCACATGACAGTGACGAGGTTTACCTGATCTTGTCCGGTGATGGTTTTTTAAGGATTGACAACACGGACTATGATGTCTCAAAGAACAAACTGTTTTTTGTTGCCAAAGACGTAGAGCACCATTTTCATGGTAATACAAAAGAACTCAAAGTATTGTATTTCTTTGGCGCACCTGGGCCCTAGGAGATAATTGCTCTTAGGCCTGAAACTTTGATCCTTTTTCTGGCAAACAGATTCACTGCCTCTGGATATGCTTTGTGTTCTTCTTTTAGGATTCGTTTTGATAGTGTCTCCTCGGTATCATCCTCTTTAATCTTGACGACTGACTGGATGATGATTGGCCCTGTATCTACCCCATCATCAACAAAGTGGACCGTGCATCCTGAATATTTTGAGCCATAGTCTAATGCCTGTTTCTGCGACTTTAGTCCTGGAAACGCAGGCAATAATGCCGGATGAATGTTTAATATCCTATTTTTGTATTTTCTTACAAATTTGGGACTGATTATTCTCATAAATCCTGCAAGACACACCAGCCCGTTTAGTGGAGTGACCCCATTTTCTGTCAGGGCCTCGACAATTTTCCTGTCGTACTGCCATCTGCTACCCTTAAAACCCCTGCTTTCAATGACCAGAGTTTTTACACCTAGTCTTTGCGCAATTTTCAGGCCGTCTGCATCTGGTTTGTTTGAAATAACAATTGCCGGATTAATTGGGATCCTTTTTTTCTTAATTGCCTTTAGGATGGATTCCATGTTACTCCCGCGACCTGAGATTAGAATTCCTAGATTTAGCAACTAGTCGATTGTGGATCAAACCTATAATTAATGTGTGCTTGCGTGTCGCAGGTTGGCCATCAAACCCTTCTAATGTTCTCAATATGTCAGATGCGGTGCCAGACAGGCAAACCCGGTGCACTGCAATTTCTTTCATGTCTGATACCTGCCATTGCAAAATCTGCTTTTGAGGCAGCCTGGGAGCTTTGCTAGGAATCCTGTCTTGCCAAAGATGCCGCCTTGTTTTTGATACTGATTTGAATTCCTCCTGCAGGAAACGACAACTGACTCTGCACAGCTCATAATTTCTGATGTCCCATTCATGCCGGTTGCAAGTGTTCCAATGTGTGCCACCATGTTCTGTCTTGCAACTTGTCTTTCAAAATCACTTTTGACCAAGACCCTCAGTTCTGCATGGCAGTAAAACAGACTGCCAAGATCGATTTTTTATATGATAAATCCGTATTTAGGGCTGAATGGCATGTTAGAAAAACAGTTCAATCCGGATGTACTGTATAACAAAATCATTCATTTCTATATCGACAAGAAAGGCTATTCCAAGGAAAAGGCAAACGAAATAGCACAGTACGTTGTTCGAAAAGAGGCCAAAAGAAGAATTTGCAAAAACAAAGATTGCAGGCATTTTTCTCATGATCACATTAGAAATTCAAAGACATGTCTTGTTGAAAACTGCAGTTGCAAGGAATTTTCAAGTAAAATCATCCAATGAATTTTCTAGTAGCGGCTGGGCTGAAATCCCTATCTTTCTTAGATGCTGAGCAAACTCGTCGACAAAGCCATGGATTGTGTAAACCTGTTCCGCATTTGACTGAACGACCATCTCAACTAATTCATTAAAGTCACAATGATCACTCATTGGAAATGAATAATCAGCCCGCCTGCCAAATGAAAATTTTGCAGATTGTGCCCATCCACTAAAGCCGATTGTGACTGCACCGTGCTTTGATTTCATCTCTTGGACAAACTTGTTTTTGGCAGATAGCATTGGCGCTATCATCACCCATGGCTTTTTGTCCAGCAAACCGTTTTTTTCAGCCTCGGAATGGCCGATTCTGCCTTTTAAAGGAACGTTGAATTTCTGATGCAAGTCATTCATTTCTTTAACAGAGTCATGAAGGTAGAGCGGATCCCAGTGTCCAAACAGCTGGGTGATTGTCTGAGCCTTTCCTAGCTGATACCCCATCAAAATTACGGGGACTCCCTTGCCATAAAGTTCTGAAATCAACTCGTTGACTTGTTTTTGAATTTCTACTGTTTTTGGAAAAACAAATTCAGGTAATCCGAACGTACATTCAGTTATCAGGGTTTTGCATTTGGGGATCCTGGCACCCTGCAAAAATCCCCTGTTTCTCGTACAGATGTCTCCGGTATAGAAAATATCATCAAACAA
>RKRY01000167.1 GCA_007571135.1 Candidatus Nitrosopumilus sp.
CCGTCTCTGATGTGGCTCTCCAGTGACGCAGTCTGCCTACCTTTTTTTGCTAGAATGTAGACCGTTCCAACAGTCTTGTATCCTCCCAGCATCCCAAAGCCGCCTACACTCTGTTTTTTTGGCTCTATCACAGTATTCTCCAAAAACCTGATCCTCCCGTTCTGGTTCTTGCAATGAGTTTTAAGATAACAGATGTCATACTCAAACATCTCGCTCATTGCTACCCTTCCCGGAGTCAGGATCTCAGAGTAGATTGTGATGGAACTGTCATGGATATCAAGATTCACTTCTTGGTAGTATCGGGAGTCCCTGTACGGGATTATCTGATCGGGAATGTACTCAAGATAGCAGTCCTCCCCCACCGTAACGTTGAGGATGTTTGACGCAAAGTTTGCATTCATGCTGTATATTCTTGATGCGCCCTGCGTCGTAATGTGGGATACTGCCTTGTTTTTTAGGACAATGTCCGTCCTGTATCTGTCTCCTTGCAGGATTCCTCCGGATGTGGAGATGACATAGACGTATGCCATCTGAGGAAGGGATCTTTCGGGATATATCGCCCTTTGAATCTGCAACGGAGCCTGGGAGAACTGCCCTGTAACGACGGTCCGTCTACTGCCGTCGCCGTCGTCTCCTTGTAACTCCACCTCTAAAACTCCTACCTTTCCTGGCTTGCCGACACCCAACTGCCTTACACCAGCATCATATGCCAGAATCTCCTTGGGGATGTTGTCTGGAGCACGGTATTTTGGTCTGTTCAAGATCGTGCCCTTTGCCTGATCTCTGATTTTGGCCGTGCGTCAAGCAACACGTCATGGATGATGTGCTTTGCTACCTTTGTTATCCCTTCGTTGGCCCTGCAGTTTATAAATTCAAACGGCCTGTCTCTTCTAATCCTTGATGCGTCTTTTTCCATTACTTTCAGATCTGCTCCAACCAAGCCAGCAAGATCGATCTTGTTGATTACCAGCAGATCACAGCTCTCAATGCCTAACCCTCCCTTCCTTGGGTACTTGTCTCCACCTGCAACATCAATGATGTAAATAAAATAGTCTGCAAGGATTGGACTAAACGTGGTTGTAATGTTGTCTCCCCCACTCTCGATTATTATGAGGTCCAAATCGGGATGTTCTGCCTCCATCTCTTCGATTACAGATAGGTTCATTGACGGATCCTCCCTGACTGCAGTATGGGGGCATCCGCCGGTTGCAAGACCTATCACCAGATTCTCGGGTAGCAGTCCCCTCTTCGTTGCTAGGTTGTCCCTCATTCTGTCTGCATCCTCTTTTGATATTACATCGTTTGAGATGATGCTGACGCTGTATCCGTTTTGGGCCAGCGTTGGAACGAGTCTCTCAATAAGCATGCTCTTTCCGGATCCTACAGGTCCACCTATTCCAACCCTGGGAATGTGAACCATGATAAAAAATCCGGATTTTATGTAATAAACATTTTTGAATCCATCTTCTCATGCGACATCTGAATGATGTCCATTTGGGGGGCAAACTGCCACATCTCCAGAAGAGATCTATCCGAGTTGTCTTTGACGGCTTTGGCAATAACTGGTTTGATCTCGTGAATGATCTTCTGGCCATCAAAGTGCTGAATCAATCCCAGCCGCAGTGCCGCGCCTACTACTGCAACGCTAAAACCGTAAAGCAGCATTGCCATGCCCTTCTCTTTTTTTATGCCTAACGCACTGCAACAGACGGCAAAGGCTACGGGAAAGATCCCATGCGCCCTCTTCTCTAGGATGCTGTCTTGATAACTGCTCAAGATCTTGTTGTGACTGACAAATCCTGCTACGCATCTTATCATCTGAATCCCGGATCTTGTTGACGCATCCCTGATCTCCTTGACTGGTTTTGTCGCAAATACAGTATTGTCTGCCTGGATAACCCCGTCAAGATTGCCACGATTTGAGTTCTCAAGTGCATATGCAAGCGCGATGCAGTCAGTAGGCCCCATCTGCTGGACAATGCTGACTCTGATCATCTCGATCAGATCGGCCTTTCTGCGAATGTCTTTCTGGGTGAAGAGATACTCCAATCCGTTTGAGGTGGCAAAGGCTCCTGTGGGAAAAAAAGAGTCTGATATCTGCATTGCGTCCAACTCCTGCTCGATCTCGTCAGTGTCCATGAACATCTGCTCCTGAGTGGGGGGAGAACACCCTGTCTTCTACTGTCAACTCCAGATGGTCGATGATGTCGTAAAACAGATCCGCAAAGACTTTCTTTTCAGAGTTGGCATATATCGGAAAGATTACAGTGTCTTCTTGAATCGCAATGGGTCTGTGTCTGTTTCCTATAATGTGGCCCAAGAGTATCATTGTTTCTTTACTACTGCCTGTCTTTATCCTTACAGTGATGACTCTTTCGGGCAGCTGCTCTACTACGATCTGGTGATCGTCTCCAACTGCCAGGATGTCCCCGTTACGTAACCTTGTCCCTGAATCTAGTCTCAAGCCGACATCGGTACCACGATCAGTTCTCCTTCTAAGAATTCTTTTTTCCATCTCCATTCTGGATATCTTTAATCTCTCAAAATTGCCAACTTTGGAGCTGTCAGACCACTCATCTAGGAAAATATTCCCGACCGGCGCGCTAACTTTTAACACACGAATTCTGTTTTTTTGACAAAATTATACTTTTTTGGATCCTGTTGCACACAGCACTGTCTGAACATGGCAGGTAACTACAATTTTATCATCAGACATAGTGTTTGCGCGATAAATAGTAGTCATTTTGGTGATCTGTATCTTGCATACATCAAGGCATCTTCGAGGTGGACCCTCCATGGTATGTGTTCTCATAGATGGTTTTACAATAGGCTTTTTCAGCAGCTACATACCTCTACACCAGTTTATCTTCTGTATGTACGCGGCGAGAGGTACCTGTTGATCTCGGATCTTTTGATGTATGATGCTGGCTATTTTGTGATTGAAAGTTTATCGTTAACACCATGCCTTTACACATGCCATCGACATGATATAAAATGATAACGATGACAATGCAATAACAATGCAATAACAATGCAATAACAATGCAACAACAATGCAATAACAACAACAATGCAATAACAACAACAATGCAACAACAACAACAATTCTTGAATTTCGTAAGGCTGATCTTACATTTTTAATTATTAAATACATCAAGGTATAATCCACTTAGTGATGATGCTTACACCTAGAGAGTTGGAAAAACTCAATGTTTTTGTTGCGGCAGAACTTGCCCGCAGAAGGCAGGCTAGAGGATTGAAGCTAAACCACCCTGAAGCAGTATCTATCCTCGCTGATCATATTTTAGAAGGCGCAAGAGACGGAAGATCCGTTCCGGAGCTAATGAGCTCCGGAAAAAAAGTTCTGACAAAAGATGACGTTCTTCCCGGCGTTGCCCATCTTATTCACTCCATCCAAGTAGAAGCAACCTTTGAGGACGGAACTAAACTGGTAACTGTACACGATCCCATTGTATGATGATGATTCCCGGCGAATACATACTCTCAGACGAACCAATAACTGCCAATGCAGACAAGTCCGCAGTACCACTTGGCGTAAGAAACACTGGGGACAGGCCAATTCAGGTCGGCTCACATACTCATTTTTTTGAGGTAAACAAGGCACTCGAGTTTCCAAGGCGCCGGTCCTATGGATGCCATCTCAACATTCCTGCTGGAACGTCTGTGAGGTTTGAGCCGGGTGAAACCAAGACTATCGAGCTGACAGAGTTTGGAGGAAGAAGGATCGTCTATGGACTCAGCGGTCTGGTAAACGGAGATCTAAATGAGAAGCAGAACGAAGCCTTCAGAAAAGCAGCAGAGCGAGGGTTCAGGGGGATGACGCAATGACCTTGAGCATTCCAAGAAAAAGATATGCAGACCTGTTTGGTCCGACCACTGGAGACAGGATCAGGCTTGCCGATACTGACTTGATTGTAGAGATCGAAAGTGATCTGATCAAGTATGGCGACGAGGCTGTTTTTGGTGGGGGAAAAAGCGTACGGGACGGACTCGGACAGGCAAGCGGCGTGCTCCGTGCCGAATCCGTCGACCTTGTAATTACCAACGCGGTGGTAATGGATCCTGTCTTGGGAATCATCAAGGCAGACATTGGAATCAAGGACGGAAAAATAGCAGGAGTGGGAAATGCGGGGAATCCACACATCATGGATGACATTGACATGACCATCTCATCGAACACCGAGATTATAGCGGGTGAGCATACGATTTGCACCCCTGGAACAGTCGATTCCCACATCCATTTTATCTCCCCACAACAAGCAGTGCATGCAATCTGCAACGGAACAACTACAATGATTGGGGGCGGAACCGGACCGGCAGACGGAACAAACGCTACTACGTGTACCCCTGGAAAGTGGAACATTTACAAGATGATCGAATCCGTCGATGAACTTCCTCTCAACTTTGGATTCCTGGCAAAGGGAAACGATTCTCTTGAAACTGCACTGCTCGAACAGATTGAAGCAGGATCATGTGGCTTAAAACTGCATGAAGACTGGGGATCAACTCCTGCAGCAATTGACTCTGCACTAAATGTTGCAGACAAAACCGACACCCAAGTTGCGATCCACACTGACACACTAAACGAATGTGGTTTTGTAGGCGATACCCTGGAGGCAATCGCGGGAAGGACAATCCATACATATCACACGGAGGGCGCAGGAGGCGGCCATGCACCTGACATCATCAAGGTGGCAGGCGAACAAAACATCCTGCCATCTTCGACAAACCCTACAAGACCATTTACAGTAAACACGCTTGCCGAGCACCTTGACATGATGATGGTGTGCCACCATCTCAACCCGGCTGTTCCAGAAGACGTATCATTTGCAGAATCCCGAATTCGCGGCGAGACTATTGCAGCAGAGGATGTCCTCCACGATATCGGGGTGCTGAGCATGATGTCTTCAGACAGCCAGGCAATGGGCAGGGTCGGTGAAGTCACAACAAGAAACTGGCAGACTGCAGACAAGATGAAGAAAATTACCGGGCATCTGCCCGAGGACAGTGCCAGAAATGACAATTTCAGGGTAAAGCGATATCTTGCAAAGATTACGATCAACCCCGCAATAACACACGGGATCTCCGATTATGTAGGATCCATCCGGCCCGGCAGGCTGGCAGACATCGTGATATGGTCCCCCCAGTTCTTTGGAATCAAACCAAAGATGGTTGTCAAGGGAGGCTTTATCGCGTACTCGCTCATGGGCGATCCAAATGCGTCGATCCCCACAACCGAACCGGTGATGTACCGTCCCATGTTCGGAGCGCATGGCCAGACAAGACATTCTACCTCGGTGACGTTTACGTCACAACTTGCACTAGAAAAGGGAATCGAATCTAAAGTCAGGTCCCAAAGAAAGCTGGTTCCGGTAAGCAACTGCCGCAACATTGGCAAGAAGGACATGATGTATAATTCTCAAACCCCTAAAATCAAGGTCAACCCTGAAACCTATGAGGTAGAGGTTGACGGAAGGCTTGCAACAACTGATCCTGCAAGCAAGGTATGTCTGGCACGACTTTACAGCCTGTTTTAGTACATATCAGCACACAGCCATTTGTTTAGTATCAGAATCAGCACAATAGAAATCCATTCACCCACACACACACTCTCTCTCTGACATGAATCAGTACGAGGGGCAGTCGCGCGTTGGATTCTGCAGGACTGCCTGCTGTGGGTTAAAGCGCGGCAATCCTCCCATGGAACAACTATCTAGTCGACATCGACTAATTATATGGCTGTTTGGCCTTGTTCTGTGAGCCTAGTACATAAAGCAGCATGCATGTTTAATCAATAAGTAGATCTTGTGACATCCCACTTTGTGGACAAGACTAGGCCAGTGTCAATTGCATGTGTTGCACTTTTTACTGCCTCGATATTTCTTGCAGGCTATCCACAATCGGCCTTTGCAGCAGGGGAGATCTCAGAGGGATTTGCAATTGGTGAGGCATTACCAGAATGGATAGGATGGGCAGTCGTCGTGGGCCTTGGCGGTGTCTTTGCAGTAATAATCACCCTTGAAGTAAAGATTGAGGAAAAGTATCTTGGAGTCAACCAGACCTCTGAGATGTTCAATACCGCAGGACGTACAATCAAGACCGGTCTGACTGCAGCTGCCATTGTTTCTGCATGGACATGGGCTGCCACGCTGCTCCAGTCATCTACGGTAGCATATCAGTACGGAATAAGTGGCCCGTTCTGGTATGCTGCAGGAGCATCAATCCAAGTGTTGCTGTTTGGAATTTTGGCCATTGAATTAAAACGCAAAGCACCAAACGCACATACCTTTTTGGAGATCATACGGGCCAGATTCGGTGACGGATCGCATAAGGTCTTTCTGGTATTTGCACTAATGACCAACATGATCGTAACTGCCATGCTACTGCTTGGCGGCTCGGCAGTGGTAAACGGGCTTACCGGAATGGACATCTCCCTTGCGGCCTTTTTGATCCCGATAGGGGTGATGATCTATACTCTGGTAGGAGGGCTAAAGGCAACCTTTGTAGCAGACTATATGCACACCATAATCATATTTATCGTAATCCTTACCTTTGTCGCAGCAGTGTACATAAACGCCGACATCACAGGCGGCATTGAAGGAATGTACGAAAAACTGGTAGCTGCCGCAGATCTAAGACCGATCGAAGGGAATGCAGCAGGCGCATTTCTGACAATGGCATCAATTGGCGGCCTGATGTTTGGTATAATCAACATTGTAGGAAATTTTGGAACCGTCTTTGTCGATCAGGCGTATTGGCAGCGTGCAATTGCAGCGCAGCCCTCATCAACTGTCAAGGGCTTTCTGCTTGGCGGTGCATGCTGGTTTGCAATTCCGTTTACACTGGCAACGACGATGGGGCTTACCGCCGTGGCGCTTGACGTTGACTTGACCCCCGCACAGGTACAACTGGGTCTTGTGGTTCCTGCAGCAGCCACCGCACTGATGGGCGAGGCCGGTGCCATTATGGTGCTTACCATGCTGTTTATGGCAGTAACTTCTGCAGGATCTGCTGAGCTAATTGCCGTATCCTCGCTGATTACATATGACGTCTACCGGACGTACAAGAATCCAAACGCTTCTGGCAAGCAACTAGTCAAGGTTTCAAGGGCTACTATTCTAGGCTTTGGACTTGGCATGGGAGGACTGGCAGTTATCCTCCTACACATGGGATTGAGCTTGGGATTTGTGTACCTTGCAATGGGAATCATAATCGGTGCAGCAGTAATTCCGATTGCCCTGACGATACTGTGGAGGAGGACAAACCGGGTAGCCGCCACATCCGGTGCCATCATCGGCTTGGTGGTTGCAGTGACTACTTGGTTGTTGGTGGCCGCATCACTGCCAGATTATGGCGGAGAGATCAACCTTGACAGCCTTGGCCACAACTACTCTATGCTGTTTGGAAACATTGCAGGAATACTAACTGGCGGTGCAATCACAATCTTTGGAAGCCTTGCAGCTAAAACAACCTTTGACTGGAACGATCTCAAAAAGAAGATTACCCTTGTAGAACTCTCAGAGTCAGGATCCGCCCAAGTTGCCGAAAACGAGGAGACTCTAAAGAAGGCATTCAGGTTTAGCCTTACCGGGGGCGGAATCATGACCTTGGTCTTGATAATCGCATGGCCAATGCCTTTAATTGCCAGCGGTCTGGTATTTGACATTATGGCATACAGTGTATGGGTGGGAATATCTGTAGTTTGGGTAAGTGTTGCCTCGTTCTTTATCATATTTCTGCCGATCATCGAGGCTAGAAAGGGAATAGCCCAAGTATTTGCCAAAAGAAAGCCGGTTTCAGGACCCTCTGGAGGAGACGAGAGCTGACCTCGTGTACCGGATGCAATGTTACACTGGGTTGGAAAAAGTACAACTTTCAAAAGCAATGGAGAATTCCAGGATATTTTTGCAAGAATTGCATGAAGAAGATTGGCTATGACTTTGACGAGCATGGCAAGATTACCCTTCCGAGAAGGGCCTGTGATTCATGTCGACAAGAATTCTTTTTCCTGACTACGATCTGGCAAAACAAAAAGCGACACAGATGCTGCAATATCTGCAAGGATCTTGAGTCTGTCGACGAATCCACCTCAAAGGATGCATTGCTTCGGTCGGTTCCCTCTAGGATCCCAATAATGATGGGCATGTTTGCAGCATTTGGCATTATGCTGATGATTGCCGGATTTGTATACGTCTTGTTGGTTGCACCTCAACAGGAATCGAGCATTCTCCATGTGATAATCGGAAGCTGCATGTCTGGCGCAGGATTCATGCTGGCAAGAAGGATGGTAAGGGTAAGAAATATGATACTGGGCAAAAACCCGCAACCGACTACAGAAAGTCTGAGATGACTTGAAGTAACGTAAGCACATCTGCACGTACGATGATATTGGGCAATGCGTATGATTCATTTGACTGAGATGACTTGAAGTAACGTAAGCACATCTGCACGCAGAGAGCCCGATCTCATGCGCGAATCAGAAAAGTTGTGATGGTTGGCAAAAAGTAACGGCAGTACCTGAAGCCTTGTTTCTTTGCTACCGTGGTTGTAAGCAGTGTTTGCCTGTTTATGGTAACGAGAAAAGCCGATGAGACCAAATGTGCAACGACATGCGCGGGACGGAAGAACGCTTAGAATCAAGTAATCGGTCAAGTCACATAAAGGAACTTGTAAAAAATGAGAGTTCATAGCTTACATACTGTATATTTTTTAACAACTTGCTAGATTTTGCATAATTAGTTGAAGATATCAAAACTGAACCGATTACCCTTCTGGCATCGGCTCGGATTTGAATCCATGCAGTTGTCTTGTATATATCTACACGTTTACTATCAGAATTATGGCAGCACAGACACCCATCAAAACATACATGTACTTTCTGTACTTGGGATTGCTTGTTCGCATAATACATGTATGACAAAAAAGCATTTAAGAATTAATGGACATCCTTGCAGATTATGCGTGCACACAAATACGTCCTATCATGCACCACCACCACTAGCATGTTGCATAACCTGCCTAAATTAGGATATCTTGGCCAAAGATGGCTTTGAAAAACAAGTTTTGCAACATACTAACCACCACCACCCACTCTGCCTTGCAGGCATCTAAGCGACACATGTAGCAGAAACCACCACGGTCCCCCGCATGACACTCGGAACTCATGCCTCTAAAATCCTCATTACTTTGCTTGGAATATCGTTTAGCCTGCTTACTGCCATCGTCCTCTCATATCCTAGGCGTCTGAGATTGTTTGCAATTGTTGCAGCCCTGGGCGTGTTGGGACCCAGTCCCAATGCAACCATGCTCATCCCCAACCCCTTGAGGGATTTTGTCATGTTTCTTACCGCATCAGGATCCGACGGCTCCCCGTCAGTAAGGGTCAAAAATATGTCCGGTCTCTTTGCTTGCAGTACCGGAAACATCTTGTCGTAAACCTCTGCCAACGGAGTAGATCCATTGGCCACTACCCGTGCAAGCCTTTTTGCAGAAACATTATTCCATTTGGCGTTGTCCGGCTTTAGTGACCAGCAAACCACTGCTCTATCTTGGGTACTAAATGCATAAACTGCAAATTTTACCCTTAGAAATGACAAAACTTCGCATAATGCCAACGTTGCTTTTTTGTATTCAAGCGCTTCAGACGAGACGCTTGATGAATGATCCAATAAAATCACAATCTTGATTTTGATTGATTTTTTGATGTCCGTAAAGAATGGTTCATGCCCGCCCTCAACATAGTTTTCCTCGTCAAACTCATCTCCAAAACGGTGGTGCTGCTCCTTCCATCCTGATCTCCATTCCCTGAATTTTATTTTCAACTTGTTTATCAGACCGGGATCATAAATTGCAGTTTCATCCACCCCTTTTGTAGCCGGGATTCGAATTCCGACTGGTTCCGGAGCCAGTCCCTTGTTTTCAGTCTTTTCGTTCTCGTCTAGCAGTACCTTGTATTCGTCAATTACGTTATCCCCCCTTAGAACCGCATCCGTATCAACCTCCCCAAAGTCCCCTTCCATGTTTTTAGAGATTACTTTTAGGACTCTGCGCAACTCCTCCTCGGTCAATGCCATTCCAGCTTTCATAAGTGGAAATGAAACCGGAATTGTCAGCAGCGAATCAATGTCTAAGATCCTTACTATCCTGCTGACGTTTTTTTCAAGCCATTCTGTACCTTGTCCTTCTTTTATTGTTTCTTTGACAATCTTTCTGGCCAGTGCCGACGCTTTCTTGATTCTCTCAAAGTGACTGTGTTGTATCTCACCTTTTATTGCCCCGAACATGAAATATTGGTAAAACGCCTCTACCATCCTTGCCTTTCCATACACCGTGTGTAGCTGGGGCCTTGAGATCAGCATGTAGGCGTAATTGAATATGATCTCATCGTCCATCCCTCTCCAGACCTTTCTTCCTAACTGCTCTGTTCTTTTGGTCTCCATTGCATTGAGGATAAAGCCAAAGGCATGATCATTGCTGAGAATTTTCTTACAGTATCTTACCCTCATCGCTTCATGCCATAATGACGTTCGAAACTGCCTATACCTTTGAAAGTCATCTCCTATTCTTTTTTCAAGCGGAGCCAGGATTGTCCTGTTCTCTTTTAGCCTTGTCTTAGTCTCAATCCTGTCTGATATCTCCACTACCATCCTGTCTGATCCAGACCACCTTCTAACAAGAAATGTGGCAATCTCTACCAGAGAATCATTTTGAAGCTGAATTGATCGCATTAGTTTCCAAACATTGATGTGATGATGTCGCTTACCTTCTGATACTCTACACTCCCCCACTGTGTGTATACATTCCCAAAAACAAACATGGCCGCCTCCCTTGCACACATTCCTTCTTCTAACAGCTTTCCAAATGCAATAGTCTCCCTTAAGCTAGGCGAATAAAATAGCTCCTCGACTGCTGCTGCCTGCCTGAGGGTATTTGCCAGCTTTATGGCCTGGATAATCTCAGATTCCTGACCTGATACGTGCCTTCTTACGATCTCCAACTCAGTGCCCTCCGGCGGATACTCTAATCTGATCCTGACTGGAAATCTGCTCAGTAGCTGCGGTGGCAGCTCTTTTGTTCCACTGTGCGTCAATGGATTAATTGTTGCCACGACAAACCAGTCCTCCCTTGCCTTTACAACCTCTCCTGTGGACTCTTTTAACGTGATCTGCCTTCTGTCATCCAGTGCTTCGTCAAGTCTGAGCAGGACATCTGCTTCTGCAGCATTTATCTCGTCAAGATACAGCATGCTCCCCTCCCGCATGGACCTTGTCAGCAGGCCTTCATCAAAACTGACAGTCCCTTCATTGAGCGTCTTTGTACCAATTAGGTGGCTCTCCCTTGTTCTGAGGCTAAAATTAATGGATTCCAAGTTGACATTCTTGCTTTTTGCAAAGTCTCTTACAAGCGAGGTCTTTCCCGTACCTTTCGGGCCTATGATAAGCACGAACAGGCCTGACTCGTATGCTGTATTGAGAGCCTTGATGGAGTCATTCCAGTCAAGATACGCTGCTACCTGTTCCAAAGCATGTTTTCATGGATTATGACAATATTTAACGTTAGATCTTTTATCTTCCAAACGCATCTACTTTTTCAAACGCCCCATCCATTCTCCTGTGCAGCGTCTTGCTCCATTCGTCAAATCCGGAAGGATCCCCGGGATACTTGTTATAGTGATCCACTAGCCACCGGTTTTCTCTTGATGTGTATCGCAGACCATCTGCAACTGTCTTGTTCATTGCACCCCTGATGATCATCCCGAGTTTTCCCAAACCTGAAAAGTCTGGGTGCTCTCCCTTACTTATCGCCTCAACATCCATGTTTCCTAGGAAATGCTTCATTCCGTAACTGATCTGATCATTTGTCATCTGTTGAACCAGCCTTCTGAATAACTCAAGCCCTGCAGTCTTGTATCCGTACTCTTCAATAAAATCAAGGTTGTATTGCCAAAGCCCCGCCTCAGAAACGTCATTTGCTTCAAGGGCCTGAGCTACGTTGTTTCCGAGTATTGTTCCGGCAATCAATGCAGGTCCAATTCCGCCTGCATCGATAGGTTTTGGCATCCAAGCCGAGTCTCCAACCAACACGTATCCGCCTGAAACCATGCAGTCATTTTGTCTTCTTACGGACACTTGGAAGATTCCAGTGTTGTTGCCGATGTCTTCCGGATCTTCAGACAATCTTGTGTTTTTAATTACGGTGTTTCTTTGAAGATACTCCCTCATCAGTGACTCTACGTTGTCCTTTTTGCCTAGTCTCTGGTTTCTCCTCTCTAAAAGGGACTTTTCAACACCGAGCCCGATGTTTACCTTGTTCCCTGCCTTGGGGAAGACCCATCCGTATCCGCCTGGTGCAATGTCTTGGTCTAGGTGGATTATACAGTAATCAGGATCAAATTCGGCAGGATCATTTTTTGCAGAATCAAAGTACATGATATACCTGCCTGTAGACTCTAGGTCTCGCCTGTCTATCCTCCTTTCAATCTTGGTGGAGTTTTTTAGTGTGTTTCTAAGCATTGACGTGACTCCGGTTGCATCAATAACGATTCTCGCCGTCTTCTTGAAAGGCTGCTTGTTTTTATTGTCAATACCCTGGACTCCGACTGCCTGGTGTCCCTCGTAGATTAAGCCGGTGAGATTAATCTCGTAATCAAACTCGACTCCCATCTCCTCACATCTTTTGTTTTGAATCTCTGGAAGCTTTTGGCGGTTTAACATGTATCCGTCACCGTCAAACGGAATGGAAGTCTCCCTGTCAGGTGAGAACGCCATGACGCCCTTTACATCGTGTTCAATCTCTGGCCTGCCCCATTTGACTTTGATCCTGCTTGTCATAAAATCGACTGCCTCCTTTGAACATGCATCGCCGCATACCCATCCGGCCAGAGATTTTCTGCCCGGAAGGGATTTTGCATTTCTGTCAACAACTAGAATCTTGGTATTCTGATTAGAACAATGGGCAACTGCCTGCGCGGTGACCGTGCCTGCCAAACCGCCGCCTGCAACTATAACATCGTAATCTGCCACGATAATGAGGTCCGTCTATCAGTATTTAAAATAATACGTGATTTCGCCCGCTCCAACGTCTGGCAGTCCTGATATTGATTCAAGATGGGGTCGGTTCGTCGCGGGGTCTTCAAAGCTTTGGCTCAGACTGGAGCGGCTGTTATCTCCTCATTCCCATACGTTCTTAGTTTGTTCGTATTTAACCTATCTGTTTTTTTGAAACATCTTGGTAAATACTCTGACCGTCTCTTTTTTGTTGTATATGGGAGTGTGAATCTTTATCTTGATTGGATCCTCTTCAGCAAACACCAAGTCTCCCTTTACCATCTCCTGTTTTCCCAACCTCATGTGAAACCTTGAATCGACTGTCCTCTCTTTGATCTCATAGGTCATCTGTTCGACCTGTTCTTTTGACAAGTTGTGCAGAATCCTTCTAATCAGTTTTTGCGCCTGCTTTTTTACAATTTTTGCATTCAGAATGACTATCGGATTCTCAAAATGTCCCGTTGTCTTTTTCACGCTAAAGTCGCCCTTGCCAAGTCCAAGCATCCCTTCAAATGCCAGAAAAATTTTTCCGATGTCCTCTGTTGCGTGTACGATTACCTCAACCTCAACCTCAACCCTTTCAATCATTAATCTGAAACATTTCTTTTGAAACTATGCCTCAAGCAGTATCGTTTCTTTCTCTGCCGTCCTGATCAGTTTTACCTTCTCAAGGCCTACGTGCCTGACTCTGATGACTTTCTTAAATGCCGCCATGATGTCTGAATTGATCTTGCTGTAACATGTTGCTTGCACAAACTGCTTGATTGTCATTTCTGGCACTGTCTTGTTGATCACTTCTCTGGCAATCAGTCTCAAGGCATGCTTTCTTGAGGTGTTAAGCTGCCTGTGGGTCAGCGCAATAACTTTGATCCTAAAGACGTAACCGTCCTTTGTTTTGGCATCTATGATGAAATTGATTTTTGACGAGCCGCGTCTGACCAAACTCCTCAAAAACTCCTTTGAATATTCGAATCTCTTGAAGATTGTAGATGCCGTGTCTCCGTCTATCTTGTCGATCTGAAAATAAATCTTGTACTGGTGCTGTGAGGGCTCCCCTTTGAGAATGTTGTACAGCGTAACCTCTAAAACTCTGCCCGATGCACCTTCGTCATCGGTAACTGGGACATAGCCAATCGGGACGTTGTTAAATGAATCCGGGGCGTTTACCGTAACCCAGTGCTTCTCTCTCCACTTGTCCTTTACCCGACCTTTTCTTCGTGCCAATTATTATCCGACCTTCGAACCCAAAATATAAGGGTATGTCACTAGATTAGTCTTCCCAGATGTTGGCCTCCAGGCCACGTATCTGGAGTAGTTCTGCCGTAACTGTTTAGGTCCAACGTAAACAATTTTCCTGATTCATGCCTAGAATCAAGTATTCGGGCATGGATGACCTAAACAATTACTTGTTGATCTGTTACGAATGCGCTACACGTCAGGCCGTTTTTTGGGTACATCTGGGAAGACTGTTCTAAGTAAAGGATATTAGGCAAGCATGTCAATCTCCCACATGGAAAGACAACGCTCAATACCAGTATGTTTTACAGAAAGACAATACAAGATGATTGAAGAATACGCCAAGAGAAACGGCATGCTAAACGCAGGTCAGGCCCTCGAGAGAATCTTAAGGCAATAAATCACCTTTGTATTTCTTGTTTTGTTAGTCTGTAGTCTTCCCAGATGTTAGCCACTAGGCCACATATCTGGAGGGGGTTCTGCCGGCACGTCTGGATCGGCCATGACATGCACCAGCACGATCTGCCTTCGCAGTGTCAGTATTACCGTATGGTATTTTGCAGTGGTGTGGCAGGGACCTCCAGGCTCCGCGTTTGCCATCACCCACACGTTGAATGCCAGGCCGAATGCGCAAAGAACAAAAGGCAGACAGTGGCATTCTTGCCGTGTGTCTTGATTCGGATGCTCTGGATCATGCGGTATCCGGTCTCCATCCCGCACCTCTTGGAGTACTGTGTCACGTCTGCATCAAAGTTTGTCGCAAACCAGACGTATCTCTCTCTGGTGTGGCAGATCCTCCTCCTTGCCTCCCATCCACTCCACTACGATCATCGTGTACCGGCATTCTGTCCCGTCAGATGTGGCAATGACTGCTTCAGGCTTTGTCCCGATGCCCGTCGGCAAACTTCCCAAGTGCCCTGACCACGTTTCCGGTATTCTTGCAGGGTATGACGTATGATACACCATCGCATCTAGCGTCTGCATCACGTGCAGAATCGATGATTTTACGCACGAAATCCTCGATATTTGCAAGTGCCGGCACGTGGAATATGCCAAGAACAAGTCTCATTCCATGTTACACACTGTATGGCATGTACCTTTCGAATTTGTCCGTCACGTTCTTGTACTTGGATCCTACATCTCTTTTCCGTGCGTCTTGTCATATCGCGGCATCAGGTGCATGTTGATTGCCACATCAAGCGACCCGTGATACTGCTGTATCTCCAGCAGCGTGGACAGCTGTCCTCCCATTGTACTTCTGATGCACAGGTTCAGCTCGTCGGAATCCGTCCTGTCTGCCACATCCAGGACCCATTTGCTGTCGGAGCGTCCG
This sequence comes from Candidatus Nitrosopumilus sp., assembly GCA_007571135.1. GTDB lineage: Archaea > Thermoproteota > Nitrososphaeria > Nitrososphaerales > Nitrosopumilaceae > Nitrosopumilus. The sequence continues at coordinate 15,637 of RKRY01000167.1, forward strand.
TAGTGACTTGATCTAAAATTGGAACACAACGAATAGTATTCTCTAGCCAAGTAGTCTGTCAAGATGTTCCAACATGTAACCTAGACATTACGTATGCCCATCGTGCGGTAACCGGTTAAGTTGCATGAAAGAATTTGTAAAAAATGGAAGTTCATAGCTTGCATACTGTATATTTTTCAATAACTTGCTAGATTTTGCATAATTAGTTGAAATTATCAAAACCGACTTAACCGATTACATCGTGCGACTGCCGTCGGTGCATCCTGCGACCTGCGCACTCATTGCAGCCGATGGATGTCATGGTGTGGATTATCCGTTTCCGACTGTCGGTGCATCCTGCGACCTGCGCAC
>RKRY01000003.1 GCA_007571135.1 Candidatus Nitrosopumilus sp.
GATGGATGTCATGGTGTGGATTATCCGTTTCCGACTGTCGGTGCATCCTGCGACCTGCGCACTCATTGCAGCCGCGCTTATCATGCACTGGTCAAAGTCCGCGGTGCCATACATTGTATTGTGCCTCTTTGAGACCCTGATGCAGGGGAAAGCCACGCACCAACAATGTTGAGAATGGATTGATATTGGATGTCTGTCTTGGATGTGTTGTGTTTCGGCAGGCAGGTTTGGTTGTTCATGATGCCTTCTGAAACACCCTAATTGATCTGTTACGAATGTACTGCACGCATCAGGCCGTTTTTTGGGCACATCTTGGAAGACTGCTAGATCTCCTTCCGATCTCCCATGTATCTCTGTAGGGCCTGTGGGATTCGTATGTGCCCATCCTTTGTTTGAAAGTTCTCCATTATGGAGACTAGGATTCTACTTGTTGCAATAAGGGTGCTATTGAGAGTATGAAGATACTGCGTCCCCTCGTTGGTTTTGTCCCTGAACCTGATCTTCAGCCGCCTTGATTGGTAATCCAGACAGTTCGAGCATGAAACAATCTCCCGATATGCATTCTGACCGGCCATCCAAGCCTCGATATCATAGGTTTTGGCAGAAACCTTTCCCATGTCCCCGGTTGATAGCAGCATGACTCTGTGGGGAATCTCTAATTGTTGATAGAATTCTTCAGCAATGCCTAGCATCATTTCGTGTTCCTGCCAGGAATCCTCGGGTCTCGTAAATGCAAACTGTTCAATCTTGTCAAATTGATGTACCCTGAAGATTCCTTTCTGATCCCTGCCGTGTGCACCTGCCTCCTTTCTAAAACACGGGCTCACGCCGGCATACCTTAGGGGAAGATCCCTTCCCTCGATAATCTCATCTGAATGCATTGCAGCCATTGCATGTTCTGAGGTCCCGATCATGTAGAGATCCTCCTGTTCTATCTTGTAGATTGCTTCTTCAAAGTCGTCAGCAATTACAGCTCCCTGCATCGCTTTACGGTTTATCATGTACGGCGGCTGGATTAGCAGATATCCTTTTTTTGATAAAAAGTCCAGGGCGTAATGGATAAGAGACTGGTTTAGTCTGACTAGATCATTTTTAAGATAGTAAAACCTTGCACCGGCAACCTTTGCAGCGCGCTCTAAATCGACAAGATCCAAATTTTCAGATATGTCTATATGGTCCTTTATCTTAAAATCAAAACATGGCAAGCACCCCCATCTTTTAATTTCCTTGTTTGATCTCTTATCCGGTCCCACCGGGACAGATTCGTCGACCAGGTTGGGAATTGCAAGTGACAGACTGGCATGTATCTTTTCGTTCTCCTCTTGCCTGCCTTCCAACCGTGTCAGTTCTACCGATACATCTTTCATCTCTGCAAGAATTGAGGTTGCATCCTCCTTTGCCTTCTTTTTCTGTGAGATCTCCCGTGCCATCAGGTTCTTCTTTTTTCTCAGCTCGTCAGTCTCGATTATGTACCTGCGCCTTCTTTGATCAGACTCTACCAGTCCATCCAGATCAAAATCCACTGAACGGGCTTTGAGCATATCCTTGATAATCTCGGGTCTCTCCTTGATAATCTTTGGATCAAGCATTATTCAATCACCTTGAGTGCAACATGGATGTGTTCTAAAACCTCGTCAATCGTGCCAACAAGCTGCTTTACGTTCCCCTTGCTACCAAAGTTAAAAATCAGCTTGCCATCGGCATCCTCTACATTAAGACTCAAACCGTCCGGAAAATTCACATTATCCGGCTCCAATGACCTTCGAACGGTATCGGCCTTTTCTCTTGATATGTCATCGAGTACTACCTGTACTTGGCACGTTAACGACATTTACTTCCAAATAGTTAAGAAAGCCATCTAATTTGTCTTTAGTTATCTTTGCCCCGGCTGCCGCATCGTGGCCTCCGCCAACGCCGCCAAATTTTTCCGCACCAGTCCTCATTAGATCGCTTAGATTAACCTCCGATTTACATCCAAATGACTTTCTTGATGAAAATTTGATCGCATTATCCTCTGCCTTTGCCCTCAAAATAACAATCTTTCCTGAGTTCTTTGGCGAGCCTGCAATCAGCGATGAGATAGTCCCCGTCATCATTTCAGGCACAACGTCCTCCCCATTTACCATGACACAAGTTTCACTTTCCGAAACCCTCCATCTCTCGTTGGATAGAACATTCATGTACCCCCTAATCATTCTTCTATACTCTGTCAGGATCGTCTCTACCTCCCTTAATATCCTGTTTCTGTCACCCATGCAGACTGCCATCCCGACTCCTGATCTATTTATCCTCCCACAGGAATTTAACATGGTCGAAAACTCCCTCCCGTCTCTTAGGAAACTCTGCCTGTCTTCCCTCGGAAATGTGTATGTGTACCCGATTAACTCTGACATTATCCCAGTTGCATTCTTTGCAGAGGTAAACTTTGTAATTGACTCGATTACCGCCCTTTTCTCATCTTCGGTCAGTTCTGCTGGAACCCTCCACCTTCCGCCATCCTTGAGTTGTATTCCTGACGAATTTAACGCCGAAAGGCAGGTATCGCGATTCCATGTTAATCCCTCGATGAACGGATAAGATGTAAACGCTATTGCATCCGGGAGGGGCCTCGTCTCTCTGCCTACGAGGAGCAAATCCAAATCAATCTCTACTAATCCCAAATCCTTGGCAGTCTCGGCAATCTCAAAGTTCTTTCCTGTAAATGCCTTTCTTTCGCCTTGATCCTGCCTGTCCCCTAATGCAGATACTACGGCAATCGATGATAGATCTGAATTTCTCTCATCTAATGCAGTTGATGCAAGATATGCCATTCCTCCTGCACAAATTTCCATCCCTCCATCAATACCGTATTTCCAAGCATTGATGACATTTGGATTATCCATTTCGGATTCTGGAATTTGATGGTGATCGAGGACTATCCAATCCTCTCCCAGATTTTGATTCATCTCATGTCCAAAGCCCCCTCCAAGATCAGTTACAATGTGAAAATCTCTCGAATCTGTCTTAAACGACTCGGCAACATCACTGCTAAATTCTTTGGATGTTCTCAGTGTACATTTTGCCCCGGCTCTGATTAGGGCCTTTGCAATGATGCTTCCGGATGTCAGTCCGTCACAATCAATGTGGGTCGTCACAGAAATTGATTTTTGTGATCTTATGCAATCTGAAACCTTGTCTTTGAAAAGCGACAGTGACTCGTCAAGTGATTTTGCCATTACTCTAATTGAGCAACCACGGATTTATATTTCCAGTTTTTGGGAATTCTTCCAATTTTTTTGTAATAAACAGATAGCCTGTGAACTTTGGCCTCGATCAGTTCTAGGGATCTGACGTTTCTTCTGTCTCCTTTGTTTGCCTTAAGGTGTCTTTGGAGGCCGACTGCTTTTTTGACGATGTTCTCCAGATCTTCTGGCATCTCTGCTTTTAGATCATGCTCTTCTAGGATCTCTCCAACCGTTTTCCTCGTAATTGGCTTAATTAGCGGAATTGAGTGCTGATCCCTTAGCTTGATTCCAATTTGGCTTGGCGTCAAGCCCTCCTTGGAGTATTTTACAACCAGCGCTTCTACTTCTGCAGGACTCTGGGTAATCCATGAAGGAGCTTGCAACGTCGCCGGTCTGATGGAGTGTGATTTTCCGTGTCTATGCGTATGCATCCGTCCCATATTCTGACTCAATTCTGAACAGAATTAAACGTTACTTTGCCCGTTCCCGTAGATTTTCCAAAATTTTAGGCACGGGTTAAAGTTTTAATAAGTACTCTATCTTCAAAAAGAGCAGGTAAACGGTATGAATACAAAAGTACTATTAACAGCAACCATGCTATCTGTATTTTTCTTCGGTGCCATTGGTGCAGCTTCAGTTGCATTTGCCCAATACTTGGGTAATGTGGGCACAGGAGGAGAAACCGGATCTAATACCTTAGAGGAAGCACTTGAGATTCAACGTAGACGATTGGAATATGTTGAAGCAAACCCTTCATCCGGCTCAGGAACTCCCTATCTTGATGCAAGTGGCGTCGTTGGAGCTTCAGTTATTGCAGGTGCAGTCTTTGGCGGTATTGCAGGAGCTTTCTTCATTAGAGGAAGATCTGGCAAATATGCAGCAATGGGAAGAGGATAAACAAACCCTCACTTTTTCCTTATTTTGTTACATGTCTCTAGTGTAAGCTGGGCTTGGTTCTGCAATACTGATCTCGTACCTTGTGAGAATAAGGTGTGTGGCACAGAATTTCTGTCAGAAAATAACGTTAAACTTGCGGATCATGAAGGCAGCAATCGGCACATGTCTTGATCAGCAGATCCCTGTTTGGCGGAATACGAACCAGGAATCTTGGACAATGCGAATCCCGAGGAATGCACGAAAGAAAGAAGGTAGCCAGATGATGCATCTGCAAAGCTCTTCCCTTCTCCTAGTCTGTTGCATAACTAGCCCGGATCAGAATATCCCCATTCCTTTCCGGCTCCATCTCACTGCATTGCAAGCACCTCCTGATACCTGTTGTATATG
>RKRY01000050.1 GCA_007571135.1 Candidatus Nitrosopumilus sp.
TGAGGCTTGCAGAGCTAGGGATGTGCAATACTGGCAGGCGTAAACCATCCCCAGACAAACAGCAAGCTGGAGCGCCTGCACGGAGAGATACAGTGCAAGTTGGACCTGTTCGAGGAGATAATGATGGAAAAGAGCGATCCCATGGACCTGTTTATGCAGTGGTACAATACGAGCGGCCCCACATGCCACTTGACTGGGACAACTAGGAGACACCGGTACAGGCGTTTGTAAGAAAGATGCCGCCCCAAGGGGGAAACAGTGATGGAAGGGAGATGGGTGGTAATCGGTTAAGTCGGTTTTAATAATTTCAACTAATTATACAAGATTTATCAAATTATTGAAAAATATACAGTATGCAGGTGATGAACTCTAATTTTTTACAAGTTCCTTTGTGTGATTTAACCGATTACGACGGGGGAGGAACACCATGCAGGATAGGGGGCGAACTACTTTTCGTATACCACAGAAATTCATAGCATGTCAGTCCTAGTCCCAGGCCGGACAATCTTGGCCAAAATGGCTTGAAAGACAGGCTGTGAGAAATTAGGATCAGGCCCGATTTATCTTAAAATTACGTTTTGGTTGTTGTATGGACAGTAGGATCTGCTTTAGTTGGTCATCAGTTAACCGTCCTGGAAGCTTGCCTTGGGTTGCCATTCCTATCAAATATTGCTCCACTAGACTCGAGAGTTCAGGCTTTACCATTTTGATATTATTCAGCCTCATTCGGGCTTCAGAACTTAGGATCTGCTTTAGAATTTGGTCTTTTTGTGCTGCCAACTCATTCTCATGATCGTTGTTATGAGCAGGTTCGTCCGATTCTGGAAAACTCATCTTAAATCTATGTGTAAACCTTGAGTTGAGGATTCTCTACAATCATCTCTTTGAGAATTTCAGTTGCCAGTTTATCGAGTCTTTGCATTCCTTGCTTAGAAACAATTCTTCCTTTTTTCTCAACTTTTTCAATGTAACCGAGTTTTTCCAAACCATGGACGGCGTTTCGTATGATTGCACCACCCGCATCTCTGTGATGAGCTGCGCCGTATCCAGATGGTTTTCCACCACCATATTCCTTTCTTAATTCATTAATTCCAATCGGACCATGAAGGTAAATTTTTCTCATTAATGACGCACACCTAGTATGCCACCATCTTCTATCTTGAGGAGGCTTATCAGCATGAGCGCCAGTTTTTACAAACGGAATCCACGACGGTGCCGTGATATCCTCATTTTTAAGTATCTCTGCTAGTCTTCTGATCAACATATCTGATGGTACATCGTATACTTTTGCCACAAAGTCAAAATATCGAGAATCTCCTTATAAATCATAGAGAATCAGCCGGATCTGCCGGTAACTGTCACATGGGGGTTTAGAACCTAGGAGGCATCCAAGGTGTTAAGAGGTTGCTGTAAATTATTTGGAGAGTATCTTACGGTATGTATGCCCACAGAAATTGCAGGATGTTCTGATCGACTTTACAGGACTTCTTCCAAGACGAATTCTTGAATTTAGTCCAGGCGCAATAAATGATTTGCATTTTTTGCAAAAAACAATTCTTAGGTGATAGGGCATTCGAATTTTGTGCCGGGTGCTTATCCTTCTAGCCAAGAATGCTTGCCGTTGAGAAAGTTTTGGGTTTGACCTCGAATTGCTAATAGCATTTTCAATTAAGATTTCCATCCTCTCAATTGCAAGGCGTTTTACTGCAGGCTTCACAATGTTTTGTGTAAACTGACAGATAAAAATTTGTTCTTGTGAAAAGGATGCAGTCAGCGGGATTCGAACCCGCGTTACAGGGTTGGAAACCCCGAATACTGACCAGGCTATACTATGACTGCGACAGAATGCAAAATTTGCTGCCTACATAAAAATGGTTTTTTCGCATTTGTACGAGACTGGCTACAACATGCTGATTTCTTGTAGCAGTTCAGAGAAGGTTTAACCTTTAATTTTAAATGCTATTTCTCTTCGTTAGAAGAGATTCTTTTTCTTTGGGTGATTTTTTTATCGGGTCGGCAGATCCCGTCTTACAGGATTTTAAAACACTGACATTGGTTAAATGGAATACTCTGTGCCGCCGATGACATGAACGCGTTTGAGTCGGTTTTTATACAATGGAGACATGGCAGTTGTTCCAAGTATTAGTGCACGGGATCATCTGCTACATTTAGGCTCATTTTACATTCCTTGCATTGCTACGAATTTCCAAGTTGTCAGGGAAGATTTTAGAAGAGAGTCTTTCTATTTTTTCTTGCATGATAATTACTGATCGGTGCTAGTTAACTAGCTAACTAGCTAACTGGCTAACTAGCTAACTGGTAAGTCCTAATGAAGACTAAACGTATAGATGAATCTCTAATTTAGTAATTCAATTTGATCTTTAAATTCGGTCCACGCCGGTTTGGCGTCTCCGTTCGTCTTGACCAGACCCGTATTGCAGATATAGTGATTGAGCCGTTCAATGACACGACTGCTGCCACCCAGACTAGAACTGCCTTCTTCCAATAAGATGCCCGTATCACCCATATCCTGTCGCTCATATGCGCACGTTCCTTCCGGTCTATCATATTGCCTGTACCATGTCATAAATTCAATTTGGGATTCGTTTTCTGAATAAAATTCAAACATCTCTTTCATAAATTCTTCTTGGGATGCCTCATCACCGCCTACAAGATCAGATGAACTCCAGCTAATTTCAAAAAATGCCACTTTTTTGTTCGGCACCATCTCAAAGACCCTTGACAAATCATTTCTGGCCTGTTGAGGGGTTTTGACGATATCATTTAGGTTGTCTACAGGAAAATATGAAAAAGCCACAAAATCACCTACTGCAAGATCACTGACTATGTGATCCAGATCCTTGTTTAAGACATGGTGAAGGCCAAAAGAGTTGCCAAATTTTACATCAGGATGTCTTTGTTTTAGTTTTTCATAAACTCCCAAAGATAGTTCACGATATGCCGGAATGTCCTCCGGCGAATATCTAAAATGGGATTCTGTTCCCCCTGCTATGATTACAGCATCTACAATATGGTATCGCAACAAGATTTCATCTAAAACTGCGACTAGTCTATCTTCGCCAATTGAGTTAATGGAAGGATTTCCAATCCAATTTGGAAACGGTCCTAATGTTAGCCCATTGATTACAGAAAAGTACAATGTAACTTTAAGATCATTTTTTTCATTTAATCCCATAAGAACGTCGGATTGCGTCCAATCAAAATTTCCACGTTGGGGTTCTATGACATTCCAAAACAGGTAGGCATTACTTCTGCCTACTCCGGTTGCTGACGCATCAGTAAAAATTTCATCGGCATGCTGTGGCGATACTGATTGGAAGGGTGCATTAATTACAAGCCCAACCTTTTCATTTGAACCCTGAGATGTGACATCAGAATTTGTAAAGGCCAAAAACATTCCGAAAGCGACTGCTGCAATAGCCACGCCTACGATCATCATGGTGGATACCTTCTTCTTCTTCTTATCCATGAAGAACGAAAAATAAGGAAAGGTAAAAAAGAGTTGTCATTCTGTTGCTTAACCAGAAGTACAGCCGCTGTATCCGCATTCGATGCAGATGCTGCAACCTTCAACAAATACAAGGCTGTTTTTACAAGTTGGGCATAGACGATCCTCGGAGATCTCTTGTTTCTGAGGCTCAGCTACAATCTCCTCATCATGCACTTTGAGTGCAAGTGCCGCATTGACTTGAGATTTGATATACGGATTTGTGATATGCCCGGTAACAAATCTAGTGATGTGTTTGCTCGGAGTTACATCAAATGTCTTTTGCGCGTTCTCACTTGTCATGTGAAGTACCTGTTTGTGTCTGGAACCGTCTCGATAAACAGTGATGCCCTTAAGGCCGATCTCATGTGCTAGAAGGTAGGCAGATTTTACGTCTTCAGCCGTTACGTCATATGGCATGTTGATTGTTTTTGCAATTGCATTTCCAATCCAGTCTTGCCACACGCCTTGAGCCATCAAATGATCAGCCCAGTGAATGTCCATGGCTGTAACAAATACGTCTTGCATCCATTGTGGAATCTCTTCAATGCCTTTTAGTGAGCCGTAGTTGTCTGCAATCTTTGCAAGGATCTCATCGTTGTAAAGGCCAGCTTCTTTTAGGGCTTCTTCAAAGATCCTGTTTGTGTAAAAGAACCTGCCAACGGTGACTCTCTTCTCAAATACCAGAGCAAATGCAGGTTCCATCCCATTTGAACAGTCTGCAATCATGGACAGCGTACCGGTCGGAGCAACGGTTGTTGTAAGTACGTTTCTAATTCCGTATTGTTTGATCTTCTCAATTAGGGCATCCCATTCATAGGAGTGGGATTCTTTTGGTTTCTCATAATACCCAGCAATTGGAATCTTTCCCTCCGGGTACTCGGTCTTTGAGCAGAGCGGGAATTTGCCTCTGGCCTTTGCCAAGGCTACGCTTTCTTCCATAGAATAGTAAGTCAGGGCTTCAGATAGTTTTGATTGCAGTTCGTAAC
>RKRY01000148.1 GCA_007571135.1 Candidatus Nitrosopumilus sp.
TTGGAGTAAGAATCGACGAATTCTCGAAACTGATCAAGCGGGCTGACAAAAAAGACAGCATAGAAATCAGCATTTCAGATCAAAACATGTTGCTTGTAACTGTTGGGAAAAATAAAAAATACAAAATGCGATTAATCGAAAGTTCTGCAACTGATACCCCATTGCCAAAAATTCCATACGACTCCAAGATTATCTTATCTTCTTCAAAATTTGACAAAATTTTGGGAGATGTCCAGGTGGTTTCAGATTATCTTACAATTCAAACCTCAGATTCAAAAGCGGATTTCTCTGGCAAGGGTGACTCTGGTGAGGTTACAATAGACCTTGACAAATCAGAGGAGAATGTTGAAGAAATTTCATCCAAAGAAGACGGCGTTGGAACATACAGCCTCGAATATCTGAATCCCGTTGTCAAGGCGGTAGGAACTAGTGTGGGGTTTATCACATGTGAATTTTCACGAGCAAAACCCCTTAGAATTGAATTCAAGGTTGCCAATGTAGGAAGAATCCACTTTTATCTGGCTCCGCGAGTCGAAACTTAAAGCATTTAAAGATTAGCCGGTTCAGGTATTTTGAAATGAGACTTGTAATAAAGTATGGGGGAACATCCATCTCGTCTGCAAAAGACATTCAGAATGTGGCAAAGCATATCAGCTCGTTATCAAAGAAAAATGAGATTGTACTTGTTTGCTCTGCAACCGGCGGAACTACAGATGTTCTAATTGAAATTTCCGACTCAATAAAAAAAGAGAACAAGTCAAAAGCAGAACGACTTGCTTTAAAAATTACAAACCACCACAAGCAACTTGCTATGCAGGCAATTAAAAAAAGTGATATTAGAAAAAAGTTGACCGCAAAACTCGATGAAGATTTTGCAGAGTTGTCAGCCTTAATTGACGGAATGGTTCTGCTAGGAGAGGTTACCGCCCGTTCAATGGACTATCTGATCTCATTTGGGGAAAGATTCTCAGTAAAATTAGTGTCTGCCGCCCTCCATGATGCAGGAAAAAACTCGATTCCTCTTACTGGAAAGGAGGTGGGAATCGTTACTGATTCTAACTTTGGAGAATCAAAACCATTAATGGATACCACCAGACTGCGTGTCTTAAAGACGGCCGATGAATTGTTCTCAAAGGGAACCATTCCGGTCGTAGGCGGCTTTGCTGGCGCAGATCAACACGGGCATGTCACAACATTTGGAAGAGGCGGCTCTGACTATTCGGCAACAACTATTGGCTCTTGTTTGAAGGCAGACGAGATCTGGTTGATGAGTGATGTGGACGGACTGATGACAGCCGATCCAAAAATTGTCAAAAACGCAAAATTGCTTAAAGAGGTATCCTATTCTGAGGCAATTGAAATGGCATTATTTGGAGCAAAGCAGATACATCCACGTACTTTCGAACCGTTAGTCTCAAAGAAAATTCCCATGAGGATCAGGAACTCCTTTAGCGTTAAGAACGAGGGAACCCTTGTAAGCGCATCTCCATCTGCATCAGTAAAAAATACTGTGAAATGCGTGAGCAATGTGAAAAATAACGGACTGATTGATATTCGAGGAGGTAGCATGGTTGGAAGCCCAGGCACGGCTGCCAAGATTTTTGCAACATTGGCAAGGGCCGGAGTCAACGTAATGATGATCTCCCAAAATCCCTCCGAATCGAGCATTACGATTGTAGTAAAAAATACCGATCTTGACAAGGCAGTTCGAGCACTTGAAATGGAATTACTGGGAAAAATAATCAAGAAACTCGAAGTAACAACCGATGTTGCAATAATTGCCCTGATAGGTTCTGGAATGCGCGGAACGGTAGGCGTCGCATCCAAAGTCTTCGGTTCCATACAGAAAGACAAGATAAATGTCTCAATGATTACGCAAGGCTCATCAGAACTAAACCTTGCATTTGTTGTAAAAAATTCTGATGCCAGTGCAGCTGTTAGGGCATTACACAACGAATTCAAACTTGATAAAATCAATTAAGACTGGCGTGATGAAAAGTATGGCCCTCTTTCGTTATCCTATTCTTTTATGTCTCTTGTGATTCCTGTGTCTTTCAAATCTCTTCTCGCCTTACATTTCCATGACCTCGCATCCAGGTAATCGGTCAAGTCGTATGAAAGAATTTGTGAAAATGGAAGTTCATAGCTTACATACGATATATTTTTCAATAATTTGATTAATCTTGTATAATTGGTTGAAATTGTCAAAGCTGACTTAACCGATTACGCATCCAGTGCCATCTTGCGCACATATGCCTCTGCAAGAGTCTGCGTGTCATCAAAGTCAAGTGACTTGGTGGGCGGTCGTTGCTGTACTGCCGTCTAAAGCGATCAGCATGTCCGTTCTGCCTTCCGTGCAAAATGGATTCCTGTAGTGCTGTTTGTTCCCTGTCTGGCGCATTCCGATCCCACATCTTCTGTCTACGTCATCCTAAATGCTATGATGCAATGCCGTCTAAGAGTAAAAGAGGATGGAGGAGACGAGAAGGGAGATTGGAGGGGGGAAGAGGAGGAGGGGAGAGGAGAGGGTGGTGTAGTGAGAGGATAAGGATCATTTGTTGTCATTACACCCGGGCCCAAGAGGAGGAGGGGAGAGGAGAGGGTGGTGTAGTGAGAGGGGGGTGTGGGAGGTGATGGACAAGATGTCATTTTTCTGTATCATGCATCAATTAAGATGGCCTGTTTCATAGCTCTGCCTAGATTAGGATCATCTTAGCCAAATAGCGTGAAAACCAGGCTGCAAAACAGGCTAGGGGTTATGCAACAACAGCTACAGGCTGCATAAAATTATTTAAAGGAAAACATAACTCAAAGTTACAGTGAACAGGCTAGTTGCAATCACTGTGATTGGAGTTTTAGCTTTGGGGGTTATCTCCATATCTACATTTTCAGACCAATTTGTAGACGCCGGTTCTAGAAAAAAGTTTCATTTCACACAAACCATGCAGTCGTCTCAGGATCCCGGTCAGGGACATGAAAATCACCAACTGTCACTAATTTTATCACCAAACGAAGGAACTATTTATGACGGCTCTGTCACATTTACCTCAAGCGAACCTGTACAATTAGCTGTTCTTCATGAAATAAGTTCTCAAGAAGCCCGAGGCCAACCCACTTGGAGTGTTGATGGAAAAACCATATATGGATTATCCTTAATAGGCGAGGAGAAAAAATCTGGAAGTTTCGAATTCACAGGAGCCGCCATCGGACTACACTCTTCAAATTCAAAGGAATTCACGTCCACCGTAAGTGTGGACGGCTGGATTCGTGGGCAACCAACTGAAGTGATAATGCAAAAAATTGAGCTTGAAAAAGAAGAACCATCGCTTCTTCTCTCAAGGACAAATGTTCCTGCTACAATTCCAATGCATAAGGGAATTTTTGAGGGAAAGGACATCCTGTATATCATAACTGACGGGAGCGATAAAGAATATTCTGATCTCCTTTCCGAAATACAAGGCTGGAAAGTTGAGCATGCCCCCCCTCTTGCAAAAACTCCTGAACAATCATTACAACAACTGTACATCTTCAAGAATGGCGTTAAAGGAGAAGGAATTCTTGGATACCAATCTGAAGTCTTTTCATCTACTCCTGCACAAGAATCCAAATACAGTGCACTGAGTTCTCTAATTGAAGTTACATGGAAGCATGGTCAAAAAGAGATAGTTTTTGAAACAGAAGAAGAAATTCTAGAGGCCAAAGAAAGCCAAAGAATCGAGTTTAATGAGACCGGAATTGTCCTGAATACTCCCCAGATAGTTTGGCCTGAAGGCCAAATGCTAGTCCGCTCTGACAGTGCCATCTCTGACGATACGCCATATGGAGGAGGCCAGATCACTGAAATCAATTCTGAAGAGATGACCGTTACCTTTGTTGCTCATAGGGGATGGGGGCCTGACGGAAGAACCGTCTACTATATTGTAACTGATGCAACCCCATCTGGCCCAGCCCAAACAATGGGCGTTGTTTCGTCTCCGTCATCTTCTAATCTGATTGCAAGCTCTGCAGCAGTTGATCTTTTCCAGTTCAAAAATGGAATAAAGGGATCAGGGCCTTTGGGATTTCAAGCTGGAATTGCTTCAGCTGCGCTAGGCGATAAAAATTACAGCCCAATGTGGAGAATTTATCTTGTAGAGTGGAATGATGGCGACTCTGCAAAAGTACTTGAAACAAAGTCAGATATTGATTCTTTTAGGAATGATGACATGATTTCAGTAAGTCTTGCAAGACCGACAAACAGTGACCATATTGTCAACTGCCCATTTATTGATCCCTTCCAATAAACTATTCTCTAAACGGATAAATTATTCAAAAAATTTTTACCTGTTGTTGGCTGGGAAACTGAACATCGTCGGCGTCGGTCCGGGACACCATGATCATATGACATTTGGGGCAAAAGAAGCTATTGCTAAAAGCGATACCATTGTTGGGTATGAAACATATGTAAATCTGGTTCACGATCTTATCAAAGGAAAGACCGTTTATCGTTATGCTATGACGCAAGAAGTTGAGCGCGCACATCAGTGCATTGAACTTGCAAAGTCGGGAAAAATCGTCTCATTGGTCTCTAGTGGGGATCCAGGTATTTATGGAATGGCAGGTCTAATATATGAAACCCTTGCAGAGACTGGATGGGATCCTAAAGATGGATTGCAAGTAGAAATTGTTCCGGGAGTCTCAGCTTTGAATTCTTGTGCGTCTATCGTAGGTTCTCCATTAATGACCGATTTTGCAGTAGTTAGCATGAGTGATTTACTTGTCCCATGGAGAGTGATTGAAAAAAGAGTAAAAGCAGCTGCCAAGGGTGATTTTGTAATCGTAGTTTATAATCCAGCTAGCAAAAAAAGAGTACATCAACTTCAAGATACGAGAAAAATTCTTCTAGACTATAGGAAACCGACAACACCCGTAGCGATTATCAAAGGCGCGTTTAGAGAATCTGAGACAGTAGTTATGACTGATCTGCAAAACCTGACAAATCATTCAGACGAACTTGGAATGACCAGTACAATAATCGTTGGAAATTCATCGACTTATACCTACAAAGATCTGATGATTAATCCAAGAGGATACAAATCAAAATACAATTTGGAAGAGCAAACAAATCTGGATCTTAAAGTTTAGGAACCTTTCTTTATTGCCTCAAAGATTCCATCATCAAGGTCTAGTTTGTCCCTAACTGGCGCTATCGTCCTTACGAGATAATCTCCAACTGCCTGCTTCAGGTCACTGGGATGCAATTTTTTGCTTGCAAAGTCCGATTCAAGCTCTTCATAGCTGGAATACGATGCATTTCCGCCGAATCTCTCAGGACGCTCAACATTCATCTCGTGGAATTCGTGCAAGATCACAGTCCTTGCAATCTCTAAGAGCGGATTGTTCTCGATATTTGCCTCCTCACACCATGCCCTACTGACCTTTCTCCTGATCTCTTCATCAGAATCGTGAACAAACACGCCTGAGTTTGGATCCGATTTGCTCATTTTGCCTACAATCTCAGTTGGGTCGGCAGGCTTTGAGAGCCCTGGAAGCAGTTTGTGATGAACAGCTACCGGAACATTCCATTTCATTTTTGGAAAAATTTCTCGCACTAGCATGTGGATCTTTCTCTGATCCATCCCGGCATGTGCAATATCGACGCCTAGCGAATGGATATCGACTGCCTGCATTGCAGGATAGAGTAATTTTGCAACATCAATCTTGCCATCATCTTCTGAACGTCCCATGATTGTAAGGGTCCGCATTGTTCTGGCTATTGACATATGTTTTGTAAATCGTACAAACTCATACCAGTATTCTGTCTTTTCCTTATATAGTTTTGATCCCAAAATTATCTCTGCATCGGGACAGACTAATCTGAAGGCATCTTGATAATATCTTGAAACTTTGGAGATTGCCTCCCAATTGCCTCCAAGTTTATCATTTATCAAAGTGTGCCAATCTGCAAGAAAGATCTTACAATTGACACCTGCTTTTACAAAATCATTAATTTTGAATCCGGTGCTGATTAAACTCCCAAGATGTAGAAACCCGGAAATTTCTAACCCGATGTAGTGGTTAGGCGAGGAATTTGTCTTGAATAACTCAGTAAGCTCATCTCGCGTAACTACCTCTTCAGTTGGAGGTTTTTCAATCAAATCCACTTTTTCTAGTACATCCAAATCAAAGCAGATTTTACAAAGTATGCCTATAAAGCTATTCAAAATAATCCTGAAACTCTGCATAGTGGAGATACCACTGGGATAGATCTAGAAGAGTAATCAATCGAAAATTACAAGAAGGATTCATAGTCTGAAAGTTTACCTGAACAAATCAAATTGGGCTCAGGCAACCCAAACACTGGCCTTGAACCCTGGCTGCCAGTCTTAAAGCCAGTGACAAAGCGCGAAAAAGACCTGCAGAATAAAACACTATCTTATTTATCTACAATTTTTTCTCTCATGCCTTCTTAATCGTAAGCAGCATAAGTTCCGTTCCGAACATGCACCATTGCTTCTTTTTGTTAAAAGCCTTTTCTTGATTCCGTTTTACGTGATTATGCCTAGGAATTGATTCACACTTTCACATTTCAGATCTTTACGAGCCAAATAATCTCATGCCTGATCATACACACAACCTAAGAATAGTTTCTAGAGATCTCTTCTCTATTTTTCTGAATTATCCAGACTCTTTCTTGGCTTTATGCTAAGGTAAAATGCATGTGTGCTGATTATAAATGCGGCAAGAAATACTTTGGTTGCAAAAACCAAATTCCACGGGCGATCAGGGTCCGGATATGCAACTGACAATCTGTCAATATCGGGAACCATTCCATCAACTATTCCCGCTGTAATTTGCGCATTTAGAACAGTGAAATTGTATAGCACTTCGTACAATGTAATTATTGAAAAGCCCAGTAACATTAGCTGCAATAAGACCATTTTGACTCCTGCAATTTTATCTCCTGCAGTCCTTCTCCATCCAATTCTTGAGACACAATACCATCCAATTATTGTTGAAAAGAAGATCCACGTTGAAACTCTGGCAAAATTTTCAAACGGAATTGTTGTGTTGTGAATTGCCTCTCCCATCACATATGTTCCATTTTGCATCCATTCTAGAGTTGTAACATAAACTCCGTAGACTAGAGATGATATCATGATAAAGGCACATGCATAAAAGACATACAGGTAAACTTTGTATCCAATATCTGTTCTTTCCAAATGTCGTGGTCTCATAATGTCGCTTGCCAAATTTCGAAATATAAAAATTCATCCATTATTGTAGTATGTTGCACAACTTGCTTTGCAAAGTCATATTTGACCAAGATTATCCTAATTTAGGCAGGTTATGCAACATGCTACGACCTAACCGTTATCCAGCATTGCACGAATCGACTCCTTCATTTCCTCCGTATTCCCATACAGCCTGTTGCCGGTGCCCTTGCGGATCATGCGTAGTGACTTGGTCTAAAATTAGAACACAACGAATAGTATTCTCTAGCCAAGTAGTCTGTCAGGATGTTCCAACATGTAACCTAGACACTACGGAATGCTGATTTTTGGGGAAATTCACGCCTGTCAGAAGGCTACGGGGAACCGGCTGTACGAGAACACGGAGGAGATGAGGGGATCCATGAAAAAGATGTTGGAGAGCGGCGAGGCTAGGCCCATCAAGATAAGTGAATATCTAACCTAGACACTACGCACCTGCTTTCCTTGGTTTTTCACGGCATATCGGGATGCGCTGTGGTCCATGTCTTTCGATCAGTCTTTGCTGGCATAATGATAAGCGGTTATCAATCAGAGACACTACGACCCCATTGTTCTGTTTCGATTCTGATGGATTTTCATCTAATCAGGTTACTTTTCACTTAACCGGACTTGTAGGGTAGTTATTAAGGGGCATTCTGCTACCTGATATGAATAATTGAAAGTCGCAATCAACATTCCTATGGCCGATAAGGAAGAAATTTCAGCTGTAACCTCAATTTTACAAAGTAGGACACTTACATCTGCGGCTAATCATGGAGGCAAACACGTACAACTATTTGAAAAACAAGCTTCGTCATTTACTAAATCAAAGTATGCCGTCGCTGTAAATTCCGGTACTGCAGCTCTCCAAGCCGCCCTTCTGGCGTTGGATCTTAAAAAAGGAGACGAGGTACTGCTGCCTTCCTTCACATTTGTTGCAACAGCTAATGCTGTCTACTCTGTTGGCGCAAAACCTGTATTTGTAGATATAAAAAAAGAGGATTATACAATTGATCCTGCTGACTGCAAACGTAAAATTACAAAGAAAACCCGAGCAATAATTCCTGTTCATCTTTATGGGAATGTGGCAGATGTACAACAACTGTCTGAAATTTCCAAACAACACAGTATCCCAATCATTGAAGACGCAGCTCAGTCTCTGGGTTCGACATACAAAGGAAAACACACTGGAACATTTTTTGAAATGGGGTGTTACAGCATGTATGCTACAAAAGTAATGACTGCAGGAGAAGGGGGATT
The DNA here is from genome assembly GCA_007571135.1 of Candidatus Nitrosopumilus sp. Taxonomy (GTDB): domain Archaea; phylum Thermoproteota; class Nitrososphaeria; order Nitrososphaerales; family Nitrosopumilaceae; genus Nitrosopumilus. Next base: position 8,493 of record RKRY01000148.1, read on the forward strand.
TGTAGTTACAAACAACAGGAAATTACGTGATAGACTCTTGATGATTAGAAACCATGGCATGATGAAAGGACATGCCACTAGAATCTTTGGGTTAAATCTTAGATTGCCTGAAATTAGTGCGGCAATTGCAACCATACAAATAAAGAGACTTTCAAAGTTTCTGAAGGCACGAAAAAGTAATGCGACATATCTGTCAAAATTGATCTCTGATCTAAAGGTTGATTTGCCAAAATCAAAAAGATGTGAGAATGTAAATTGGTACTTGTATACAATTGCCACAAGCAAACGAGGCAAACTGCTCAAAGCATTAAATGAGAAGGGAATAGGCGCAGCGGTCTATTATACGACACCGGTTCACAAAACCCCATTTTACAAGTCAAAAATAGGATTGCCCGTAACTGACTGGGCAGCATCAAGCGTTCTTTCACTCCCAATTCATCCCAAAGTCACAAAAAAGAATCTTGACGTAATTGCCAAGATCATGCATGAGGTTTTATGAACGTATTAGGCCAAGCCATTGGGGAACTGTGCAAGATAGTCTTCCCTATTTCTGAGGAACGATTCGTGGGCAATCCAGCATCGTCTGCTGCCGTATGCACGCTTTCAAGCATGGATCTGTTAAAAAAATTCCAAAATTCTGACATTTTGGATCAAATTTGCATGGCTGGGAGGCTGTTATCCGAAAACAGAGGAATTGACTCAATCATTGATTACGTCTTCCAGAGTCAGAATGTAAGGACCATAATTGTTTGTGGAAAGGAAGTTTGGGGGCACAAGGCAGGCCATTCACTTTTCAAATTACATAAGAATGGAATCGATTCAAATCATAGAATAGTTGGTTCACACAGCCCGGATCCTTACGTCACTTCGTCAGAAATAAAAATAAAATACTTTCAAGAAAGCATCCATCTAGAAGACATGATTAGCGTGACTGATTACGGCATGATTGAAAAAAAGATCAAGTCACTTCAATAACCGTTTCTCTGTCTCTCCCTGTTGATCTCATTTTTTCTTTTGTATTCTTTTACAATATCGTCAGGTGAGAGATCTAGTTCTAGTGATGCCTGGACAACAAAATGCCAAATATCTATCAGTTCCTCTCTAGCTTCTACCTTGTTAAATTCTGTAGGGGTTTTCCACCATTTCCAATTGGTTGTCCTTTGCAGTTCTACTGCTTCATGCATTATTGCAGTAGATAATGCTGAAACCCTCTTCTCAGAATCTCTTGGATATCTATCCGGCTTCATCATCTCTGATAATCCCCTTTGAAGCCCGAATATGGTCTCCAAACGATCCACGCCTTTAGAAATTTCTTGCGCCAATTAGATTAATCTGAAAAATAACTAACTTAAGTCTTTTTTAGAACTCGCTGTAATCTGCTTGTGTGGCATGACCGATCCTGAGATCTGAAAAATAACCAACTAAAGTCTTTTTTAGAACCGAATCATCTTTTCATACATACTGACCCGCTTGCCAATGCTCCCCTTCTTGATTCTTAGCAGACCGCCTAGTCCGTATTGTTCTACTGCAAAAGAACCCATTACGTTCCCATGAACAACTGCCCTTTTAATATCAGACAGGTTGGTGGATTTTTTACTAGCCAAGTAACCCATCATTGCTCCTGCAAAGGAATCGCCGGCTCCGGTTGGATCAACGACATTTTCTAATGGGAAGCCAGCAGTCGGGAAAATTATATCATCATAAAACATGAGAGAACCGTGCTCACCTTTCTTGATAATGACGTATTTTGCACCCCATTCCATCATCTCCTTGGCACATTTTATCAGATTGAACTCCTTTGTAAGCAATCTTGCCTCCTCGTCATTGATCACTACTGCATCTACGGATTTAATCATCTTGATGACTGCTTGGCGTTTTGTCGAAATCCAAAAATCTATTGTGTCACACATTGAAAATTTAACATTGTCAAATTCATTAATTAATTTGGCATTCTGCTCAGGATCATTGTTTGCAAGATATACAAACTGGGACTTTCTATAATCCTCAGGAACTGTCGGTTTAAAATCTCTTGATACGTTAAGCTGGGTCTTTAAAGTGGCTCTTGTACTTAGCGTCTTATCATATTTTCCGTCATATCGGAACGTCTTCCCGTCTTTTATTGTAAAACCTTTCAAATCAAGATGTTCTGCTATCAAGTCATGGTATTTCTTGGGAAAATCCCTTCCTGCTATGGCAATCAACCCAGTATCTACAAAATTACTAGCTGAAATTGCCGCATACGTTGCGGCTCCTCCCAATACGTTTTTGAGAGTCTTTTTTGGAGTCCTGATCGTATCTAAGGCCGTAGAACCAAAAACCGTTAGCATTGAAGAGAGACTAATCTTGATGTATAAATTCTCTTGTCTGCTCTTCTGTCGGATAGTAGACAAACGGCACGTCAATGGATGTCAATATTATATCATATTTTGTAACTCCCGTAATCTTGACTGATTCGGATTCGTCTTTTACACCAGAATCGGTATAAAATGTTCCTGATACGTAACTACTAGATAATGGTTGAAGAGTAAACGGTTCTAATCCTCCCTTGCCGACAATCTTATCGTCTGACAGTACAAAGAACTCTGTTTTACCTGCTACTAACATTAAAAGCGATGGATTTTGAAATTGCAACTCTACGTCATAGTTTGAACCCAAATCCGTCTGGCCAAGCAGTTGACTCTGGGCAACATTTACCTGAATCTGCGATGCCGAGGCATACTGTGAGTATCCAAAGATACTTGTGGCTAGGACAAATATCACAATTAAGCCGCCTTTTTTGGATGATTTCACACCTGAAAATTGCAAAATCACATTTTAACTCAGATGAGAAAAAATTCAAATTAATTGTGTAAAAGTTTTGATCAAATCTTAAAGCTACTTAGAGCTAACAAAATAAATCATGATTCCACGATTATCTTTCGTTGGCTAGAATAAAACTAAAGCTTGGAGACAATGAAATTGAGATAGATTCCAGGGATTTTTATGTTGACAACCAAACATTAAGTGAGGTAATTGGCAGCCTGTCTGGTCACCTGCCTGAAAATAGGGCCCAGATTGTTTATAAACCCGGCATGCAAGAAACTCCAAACTCCCAATCCTTGCAATACGGTCTAGAACACCTTGATGACGCCGAAGCGTTTGAACCTGAATTTAACGAACCCAAGCACATCGATGAGGTAGAGATAAAATCCAAATTAAGGATATTGGAGACAAGCAGATTCTTTGATTCCCCAAGGACTGCCACTGAAACCGTGGAACAGTTAAGAGAATACGGATGGGCTACAAGTCCATTAGATGTTTCAAAAGCTCTGGCAAAAATGGCTTCAAACAAGGAAATTATGAAGAACTCTAGTGGCAATCGAGCACATTATTTTGTAAACAAGCAAATTATTGCATAGGGCAATTACCTCTCTCACACTTTTCAAAAATCTGGCCGTCTAGATGGTCAAAGTGTGTATTGCACTGATTACATGTGTGATGCATATCAAAATATCCGTCTTTCTCTACGCCTCCTGTCTGAAAAGACTCTGAATCCGTACTTTTGCACCTTATACAGTGACATCCACACACCTCACCTTCAAATTTTCTCTAACTTATCTAACTTGGCATACTTGACAGTTCATTGGAAAAAAAGCGAGAGATTCCAATTGAGATTGATGATCACTTTAGATTATTTGGCAAGGAACCCTGGGAAGTTGATTATGGGGAAAGATGCCCTGTCTGCGATGTTAGAATAGACGAGTACGGATTTTGTTCTTGTGGCTCTAGCGGGGATTGAGTTTTTTTTTTGCAAACGGCAGGACAAGAAGCATCAGAAATCCTATAACAAGCGGAGCGATTATTGGAAATTCTGGAACAACCGTGGTTCCAACTATGTTGATCTCTCCAGAAGTGCTAGGTTTCATAAACAAGGAAACGTGCGTACCATTATTGCCAATTGGAGCAACCTTGATTTTATTGTCATCTAAAAACACCGTGTATGGTTCCCAGAGCAATTCAAGAGGAATTACAATTGTTAAATATTCGCCTTCTTCAGAAATATCAAATGTCAAACTTTTTCCCGGCTGATCAAATACAAAATTACTAATACCTGAAAATGAAATAACCTCCACATCAAATTCGTGTTCTTCCCATTTGACATCTTGAATAATTCTTGGCTCATCAAATGAATATTTCACGATCATATCACATCCGTGGCAGACAAAACCTTTTCCGTCTTTCAACTCCACTTTCTGATCATTTACATATACTGATACCAGATCCTCCGGAAGGAAAAATTTGGTAGATTCTAAATATAAAAAATCCAATGTCCAATAATGATTCTTAAACTCCAAAACATTGCCTAATTCATAATTGACGATCGTATTTGTTTGTGAAGGCAAAATTAAAACAGAGTCATTATCGCCAATTGTTGTTACCTGTCTTTCACCTCCATTTTCATCTGTGACTGACAAATTACTGATCGTTCCGTCCATCAATTCCAACTCCTGTGGACGGTTCGATGAATCAATTTCATGAGTCACAAACATCTTTCCGTCTTCTGAAATCTTTACTTCAACTGATCTTTGATTAGCCCTTTCTCCAAAACTAAATTCCTGTGCATCGACAGCAGGCAAGATTACAATTAGCGAAAATAAGGATAAAAATGAAAGTGCGACTCTGTCCATTTATTCCACAATCACACGAACCATTTGTGCCTTCTCTAACGGACAATCATTGCCATCTCTATCCAGATTTACAATCTTGTCTGCAATCTCCATTCCTTCTGTAACCTCACCAAATACGGTGTATTGCCTGTCTAAGAAAGTACTATCTGATGTCACAATGAAAAATTGCGAGCCTGCACTGTCAGGATCTTGCGCCCTGGCCATAGAAACCGTGCCCCTCAAATGCGAACGTGAGTTAAATTCTGCCTTTATGGTATATCCGGGCCCTCCCGTCCCCCATGAGCCCTTGTTGTCTGTTTTTGTATTGGGATCTCCTCCCTGAATCATAAACCCGGGGATTACTCTGTGAAAGAGAGTTCCATCATAGAATCCCTCTTTTGCTAATTTCTCAAAGTTTCTGACAGTTTCAGGAGCTAATTCGGGCAGCAGAGTAAATGAAATCTTTCCAAAGTTTGTTTCTATATTTACCGTTGTCATTAAGAATGATCTGATGTCTTATCATAAGAGTTTTTTTATGAGACAACGTTTGAAAGTTTTCATAGATAGGCAGAACATGTTGAAAATTTACCATTCCCAGTACTTTTTTGCTGATCAGTTTTCAGAGTCAGGACTGATATCTCTTATCTTTCTCAAAACAAAAATCTGAAACTTGGGAAAGCGGCATTTCAGTATTTCAAAGTTATAGTCTTATATAGAACAACTAAAATTTAGAATTCGTTGAATCGTACAAACCAAAATGCAATCATTAAAGAAGCAATTAATTCTTATCTTGACAAAGGGGTAACTGACAAGCAAGATATCTACACCAAAGTCGTTGATGATCTTGGCGTTCCAAGGCCAACCGTCAGGCGAGTTGCTAGGGATCTTAGAACCGAATTCCTACAAAAGATCCAAATTCTGCAATCGGAGATGCGTAAGGCATCTTCTACAACTGAAGGATACCAATAAACGCGGTTTTCTTTTTCTTTTTAATTATTTGTCAACATGATCAGCATTACTATTATAAACAATGATCTTTCCAACTAAATTATGGGATATTTGGGAAATCATCTGGCAACAATTGTCACAGGCGTTTTTGCCGCAGTACTGACCGGATTGTGGCCATATTTTGTCGACTTTGCCCCAATCTTGAACTTCGTCTTCATAATGGCAGTTCCCATAACGTGGTTTCTGGTATTTACCTGTTGGATTTCACAAAAAAGTGCGGATTACATGCATAGCCATGCTCCGGCACACACTCACAGCGAAAAAAAAAGCTTGAGTAGCGCAGATGTAGTTCAAACAACTACGGCCGGCTCCCAAGTCGGCCTGACAGACATTAGGCATATTCAAAACGAATTAGCTGCAGAACTAAATGATCTTAAGGAATCCGTCAAGATTAAAGATAGTGAAATTGAAAGATTAAATCAGGAAATATCCAATCTACAGACGCTTGTGCAAATTGAATCATTAAAAACAGAACTTGCAAACCTCAAAATGCTTGCATCTGCACGAAAGACCAAAGGAAGATAACTATTCATTGCAGTGGCGACATACCGCTCCGTGATTATCTTTACAGCTAGGACAACTAACCGCACCCCCAAAATGACATTTACACGTGCATGATTCTATTGGATCGTCTTTCATACTGACCGAAATCTCCCATTCGTAATATTTGACTTTTATACCTCTACTTGTCAGAAAATATCAAATTTAGGCAACGTAATCTTTACTGATAAAAAGTGCCTGTCTGTATCTCAGCTACCTTGAGCAGGATAAATTTTAAATTAAAATCTGCCGACTTTCTCCATCTAATCTTGGGGCATCTCTCTTGCTTGATAAATACAGAGAACTATTTTCTCAATTTTGCCGCAATTTCTAGTGTCTCATCTACCATCTGCTTTAGTTTATTTTGTGCATCTGCATCTGAAACAGTGCTATCCGAAACTGCTTCGGTAGTCAAGAAAACAGCTTTTGGATTTGTTATAATTCTAAAATACGAGAGTAGCTGGGTAAGCAAAGTCTGAACATCAATAAACCCTATCTGCCCTGCTGCAAGAATTGTGATTCCTGCAACCTTGCCCTCAGTTTTTTTGTAATTTACATATTCAAAGAGATTCTTCAAAGCCGAACTAAAAAATGAATTATAGATTGGAGTGCCAATCAACCAGACATCTGCATCCATTAGATCGTTTGCAGCGTCAATTGTTGCCTGATTATAGTCTTCATCAGGTCCCCTGTAGCATTCTACTTGGCCATCAGATAGGTTGATTAGTCTTGTATCTTGATTTTTTGTTCTCGTATATTCATAGACATATCTCATCACAAATTGCGTATTAGCGGTCTTTCTAGGACTTCCTGAAATCACAACTACTCTCATACATTGGAAAATTTGTCTTTGTATTTAAATTTC